>JANQST010000102.1 GCA_028279155.1 Cyclobacteriaceae bacterium | reverse complement strand
TTGAGCTCCGTTTCCGATTGCGAGCATTGCGATTACAGCGGCTACTCCAAAGATGATACCCAAAGCAGTAAGCATGGATCTGATCCTGTTCGCCAAAACTGCCTCCATCGCAATGAGGAGATTGGATAGTAACCTGTCTTTTATCATCCGGTTTAAGAGTTAGGCCGACCCCTTCTTGGTGGTTGTGGGTTAGATACTGCCTCTTGCTCTTCTTTCTTATTTCTCAAGCCGTTCATTTCCGGAAGGAGGGCGACATCATCATCTTCCAGTCCGGGAACATCGGATAGGTAGAGCTTATCATCTTGATTTATACCGCTGAGTAGCAGGACATAATCCGAATTGGAATCACCAACTTTTACTTCCTGTTTCACCACTTTCAGCCCGTTTTTCTTGTAGACAAATGTGATGGAATCGTCCTGGCTATGCAGACATTCCAATGGGACGAAAAGTCCATCGCTCACAGTTTGAGTGATGATTCGATTGCCAGTTGTCATTCCTGGTTTGAGGAGGTCATCTGACCCAAACACTTCAATCTCTACAGCAAAAACCTTGGCATCTGAGTTTGGACGCTGCTCACCAACGTTAGCCACCTTAATCACTTCCCCTTGTAACTGTTTGTCAGGAAAAGCATCAAATCCGATTTGAACTTTTTGCCCTGGTTTTACTTTGCGAATGTCAACTTCGTTCACATAGGTTTTTGAGAGCATTTTCGAGAGGTCGGGAAGTGTTGCAACGATTGGATCCCAGGCACCTATCTGTGAACCTTCTTTAACAGGTTTTCCATCCCAACTTTTCTTATAAATGAGCATCCCGTCCTCAGGTGCAATGATGGTAAATTCTTTTGCCAATGCTTCAAGTCCATCCAATTCGTTGGTCTCTTTCCTGAGATTGGCCGTCACCTCCTGCATTTTGGCGATGTTCTGCTCTTTCTTGATCGTGTAGTTTTCCTTTGCCTGTTGTAGAGATCTTTTGGCCTTTTCCAATTCAATCTCAGCCTTTTGTATGGTAGCTGGCGGCTCAAACTGAGATTGATCTAGAACCAGTTGTTTCTCTCGCACGTCGTACTCAAGATTAATGAGCTCATCACGAGCTTCTCTCATTGTTAGAGCAGTGTCCAACTTTGTCTGTGTGAACTTGGATTGCTGTTGTTCAACTTCAATCTGAGAATCCTTAATCTTTCCAGTTAATTCAGAAGGATCCAGCCGAGCGACATACTGTCCTTTTTGGACGTATGTTCCTTCATCAATAATATCCTGGATGGTTACGTTCCAGATTCTGTAATTTCTAAGCCCGGTCGGACCTGAAATTTTTACTGAGTTTTTGGCTTCTAGGGCACCTGATGTAGTGATGTCAACAATGAACTCACCTTCCTCCGGTGTTATCAGGATACTGCTTTCACCTTCTGATGAACTTCCGGATAAGACGAAGAACAGAATGATCAAGACTGCTGCTCCTGAACCAAATAAGAGTGTTTTTTTACTCATTTTCTTCCTACCATTTATTTTCTACTATATATACCTGTCGCATGAGACAAAGTTTCGTAGAAGTTATATTTAACGGTTAGCAAAAGGTATACATTCGCTCTACGCCTTATAGAGTTTGACCAAGCTCAAAAAGTTTCAGACTTAGCTTTTGCCAAGCCAGGCTTCTCTGATTTTCGTTTGCTCTTCCGATAATGTCTCTGAAGGCTCGATCAAATGTTTCTGGCTTGATTTCACCAACACTGCCTTTGCTTTTAATTTCAGTTCTTTTTGCTTTCCATCAACTTCTCTTCGAATAACCACCTTCACTTTTGCATTCTTTTTTGTATTCGAGTAGTGCTCATCAAGAATACCGTTGATGGATTGTAAGGTTACATCTTCACCATTCCAACTAACAAAAACATCGCCTTCTTGATAACCCATAGCCTTTCCGAAATCATTAAGGTTTGAAGCATCCTGGATAATAATTTCATCTTCGTCATTGACACCAAAGCTGAATCTACCAGTGGTAGCGACCATTTCGGAGCTTTCCGGCGAATAGTTTATGCCTGCCCAACCCAATGCTTCTTGATAGGGGAGAGGTTCTGTTCCAGCAACGTGTTTTCTGAAAAATTCACCAACCTGAGGAGTGGTCAGTTTTTCAATTTCATCGAAAAGCTCGTCATCCTTAAATGCTTTGAAAGGCCCATATTTTTTGGACATTTCTCGTAAAACAGCCTGTAGATCCATTTTTCCATTAGTGGACTTGATGATTGTTAAATCAAGACACATGGCGATTAAAGCACCACCACTATATACATCACCGTATCGGGCCTCATTCGCTGGTTCCAAAATCTTGGCGCTGAATTCGGTATAGGGAATGTCCACATTGTAATTATCCTGGGCATTCATTTTCCCTTTCATTTCGTTAAGAAAATCTTCAAGCCCATAAAGACCGTATTTTACCTGGACATGATGGGATGAATATTCGGTTACTCCTTCATAGAGCCATAAATGCTGGCTCATTTCTGGTTCGATGTAGTTGAAATCATGAATCTGCTCCGAGTGGATATTTAAAGGAGTGACTATATGAAAAAATTCATGAGCGGCAACATCTTTCACCGTTTGACTTATTCGTTGAGGATCCATTTCAGGAAGTGTATAAAGAGAAGAGTACGAATGTTCCAATGCACCCCATGCATTAGATATCGTCGGTCCATCAAAGAGATAAATAAGGTATGCATATCGATCGACTGGAAGTTTTCCGCCAAGGTATTCCGATTGAGCTTCCATTAGCTCATCGATGTTGTCCATGACATCTGCAGCTGAAAGCTTCTTGTTTGGTGAATAAACGGATACCAGAATTTTGGCTCCTGCGATAGTTTTTGTAACTGTATCGGGTTCACTGTACATGATCGGTGCATCTGCAAGGAAGTTGAAATTCTCAGCAGTGAATGTATCAGATGTTTTATCTGATTTGATCTTTTTTAGAGATGTGGCTCCAAAAATGTCCTCACCATGATTGATTGTTAGTTCATAAGGGTTGAATTTCATTCCATCAACGTATCCAACAAAACCAAAGGTGTTCATCACATGAACGTTGTTTTGAGCATCCAATCCCATGCCTCCTGGCTCAAAGACTTTGTTGCTCCCATAACCGTCAAATTCATCAAATGAATCATGCATCCAATACTTGATCTTATGCAGTTTGGTTGCGTCACTTATAACCCATTTGTTGGTAGATGTTTTTTTAACGCTAAGTTTATTGTCTTCTTTGTCATAGGCCCTTAGCTCTACAACGAATCGTCCAAAATCGGAAATACTGTATGTTCCCGGAACTATTTTGGCCATGTGGTATTCCACTTCATCATTTTCGATGGGCGGTACGATTACTTCAACAGGAACTTGATCATCCTGCACCTTTGTAAGGTCGATGGTTACTCTATATGGATCCTGAGCAAATGAATTCAGCGATGTGGCAATGACGAATAAGGTGAATAGTTTTTTCATATTTTGAGTTTTATTAATCTACAAGTTTACTAGTAAGAACAGTTAGCAGGCTGGGAAAGTTGTTAAATTATATGAACGGTGTTTTTATCGACCTATTTCAAATAATAAGTAATCCTTCCAATCCTATTGTTCTGTCTACCATTTAGCTTTAACTTGGATCTTCACTTAATTCCAAATTCATGAAAAATATTGCAGCATTATCCCTTATGCTATTCGTGTGTGCTGGCCTTTATGCCCAAAACCTGGATAGTATCTTTCAAACCGTCAAATACCGAAACATTGGGCCTTTCAGAGGCGGTAGATCTGTGAGTGCTAGTGGTGTAATTGGAAATTCTTTGACTTATTACATGGGCACTACTGGTGGCGGCCTTTGGAAAACAGAGGATGCCGGTCAACGTTGGGTAAATATTTCAGATGGCTATTTCACTACAAGTTCTGTTGGTGCTGTTGCGGTTTCAGAATCTGATCCCAATATTGTGTATGTTGGTATGGGTGAGCATGCCCCACGTGGAGTTATGACGTCTTACGGAGATGGAGTGTATAAGTCTTATGATGCTGGAAAGACCTGGACAAAAATGGGATTAGAAAAAACCAGGCAGATTTCAAGAATTGTCATTCATCCCAAGAACCCTGACATTGTATATGTAGCGGCTCAGGGGGCAGTAAACGGTCCTAATCCGGAACGTGGGGTTTATAAATCGACAGATGGTGGGGTAACATGGAGTAGAACTCTGTTTGTAAACAATCTCACAGGCTGTTCGGAGCTATCTATGGACATGAATAATCCGAATGTGATGTATGCAGCGATGTGGGAGCATCAAAGGCTTCCTTGGAAGGTGATAAGTGGGGGTGATGGTAGTGGTCTTTATAAAACAACAGACGCAGGGAAAAGTTGGAAAAAAATCCATACTGGGCTACCAAAAGAAATGGGAAAAATGGCCATTGCAGTTTGTCGATCCAATTCCAACAAGGTTTACGCATTGATTGAAAGTGATACACAAAAAGAGCTCGGTGGTTTGTTTGTTTCTAACAATGGAGGTGACAATTGGTCAAAAGTAAGCGGAGATCACCGACTCCTTCAAAGAGCGTGGTACTACATTGAAGTTTTTCCTGATCCTAATAATGACAATACGGTCTATGTACTAAGCGCTCCAGCACTTCGCTCAATTGACGGAGGAAAAACCTGGGAGCGAATAACCGGAACACATGGAGATTTCCATGATTTATGGATCAACCCTGATAATTCCAACAACATGGTGATCGCCAATGATGGTGGGGCTGCTATCAGTTTCAATTTTGCAGAAACATGGTCTACTCAGCAGAATATGCCAACCGCGCAGTTTTATCGAGTGAATGTAGACAATGCTTTTCCGTATCGAATTTATGGAGGACAACAGGATAATAGTTCAGTACGGATTGAAAGCATGGCACTGGGAAGAAGGAGTATTACAACCCAAAACTGGACTTCTTCAGCCGGTGGCGAAAGTGCATTTCTTGCATTCGATCCCGATGACCCTAGGTATGTTCTAGGAGGAAGTTATTTGAGTTCGATAGAGGTTCTGGATAATAAATCAAATGCCACCACTGGGATTCCAACAGCACCAATTCAATACCTCGGTCGTGCAAGCCGGGACATGAAATATCGATTCAACTGGAATTCTCCTATCATTTGGTCGAAGCATGAACCGGGAACCTTTTATCATGGAGCTCAGCATGTTTTACGAACAAGAGATTTGGGACAAACATGGGAGGAGATCTCACCAGATTTGACCAGAAATGAAGATGAGAAACAAGGAAAAGGGGGAGGTCCGTATACGGTAGAAGCCGTAGGTGCAGAAAATTATGGAACCCTTAGTTACATGGTGGAATCCCCTCATGAAAAGGGAGTTATCTGGACGGGAAGTGA
>JANQST010000097.1 GCA_028279155.1 Cyclobacteriaceae bacterium | reverse complement strand
GTCAGGCAGACCTTTCAAGACTAGGAGTGAAGGCATTGCTTGCTGCTACGCTCGCAACGATGATGACCGCAACCATTGCTGGGGCATTGTTTTCATAACGCTGAATCTGAATAATCATTCACTCGTATAAAGCGTATGCACTATCGTTTACCTCTGTTTGTAATCGTAGCTTTCTCATTTGTCATAAGCTTTTCTTATCTGCACAACTTATCTGATCCAATTGCAGGTACGGTGTATAAGTGTCCACCTTGTGGATGCCCCCATGATGAAGAACATTTCTCTGAACCAGGGCTTTGTCCAAGCTGTAATATGAAATTATATCCAGTAGATGAAAGTAGCATTGAGTTTGCAGCTGTCTCTGGATTTATGCTAAAGAACAATGTAAATACTCTGTATACGAAATTTATTTACCCCTCATTCATTGTTGGAATTTTACTGGGATTCCTCTCTTTGGTTAGAAGAAAGGGCAAATCATTTAATCCTTTCTTAGGTGGAATTTTATTGGTCATTGCCCTGTATGGTTTCAAAAATCAGCTTTTTGGGATAAGCTATGGCTTAAGTTCAGATTTTAGGACCCTTTTTGCCCCTATTTCATTCATCACATTGTTGGGGCCATTATGTTACTTCTATATACGATCACAAACTGAATCTTTCAATTGGGAGCGAAGACATTTTACCCATTTTATTCCGGCACTAATATTTTTCATTGGATATGCATTTCTATTGTTATCTCCGGATACTGTGAAAAGAGCATATATGTCTACCCCTTTTGAGCCGTTCTTTGGTCATTTCGAGCAGTTGTTAGCAGTATTTTTGTTATTGGTTTATTTGTTTTATTCTGCAAAGAGAATCCGAACAATCGAACAAGACAGTAAGGATAAATACAAAAGGAATTGGATCATGCGGTTTCAATTCACATTACTATCCCTGGCTACTATCTGGCTATTTCTTATCGGTGTAAACAATGAAGTTTTTGATATGGGAGTAGCAACCTTGACCTATAATCCACTTTGGATTGTATTCAGTTTGATCATCTATTGGGTTATTGCTGAAGTCACGCTCAACCCAAGGTATTTTTTCTCGCAAACCTTCATTTCAGGAACAAATGGTTATTCGATTGAAAAACTTGAGAGTGATAAATTGATTCTACTAAAAACGATGGAGGAAGATCACCCTTACCTGGATCCTTCTTTAAGCTTGGATAAACTGGCAATTCAAACCGATATGAATCCCAAGTACTTAAGTCTTATTCTCAATAGCACATTGAATAAGAATTTTTATGAGTTTGTAAATGAGTATCGAATTGAGAAAGTGAAGGAGCTTCTTTTGAGCCCAGACCTAAAACACCTCACAATTGCGGCAATTGCTAATGAGGCAGGGTTTAATTCCAAGTCTAGTTTTAATTCCATTTTTAAAAAATACACGAACCTTACGCCTAAAGAATATTTGAAGCAAAAGAATTTGCAGGTGAATAGTGAAAAAGGAATAGCGTCTGCATAGACCTCCTTTCGTCCATTTAGACGCAATCGTACAAAGTAACGAACCTGAATTCATTCAAATAACGTGCATCACTTGATCGGAAACGAGAACCATGCACGTGAGGAAAACCTTTTTTTGTTGGCTAGTGACATTAAGTTCAATCAGCTTTGCTCAGGATTCTGCGAACAAGAATTATTCAGTAGGAAAGATTGAGGAACAGGTTTCGATTGATGGTGTCCTTGAAGAAACGGTATGGATCAATGCAGAATCGATTCTTTTGAATTACGAGACTGATCCCGGCTACAACCTTCCTGCAGAGGTGCAAACAACATTGAGGATAGCTTTCGATTCTGAAAATCTCTATTTCTCGTTTGAAGCAATGGATCCCCAACCAAAAAGTATTCGTGCCATCATCAATGATCGTGATAAGTTGGATGATAATGATTTTGTGTCATTATTTATAGATCCTTTCAACGACTCGAGAAGAGCATTCTTTTTTTCAGTCAATCCATTGGGGGTTCAGCAGGATGGTATTTATGATGAACAGGTAGGAGAGGGTGACCTGATTTGGGATGCTATATGGAGATCTTCAGGCCGAATAACAGAAACTGGTTATATAGTTGAAGCTGCTATTCCATTTAAGTCGCTTCGATTTCCAAGCTCTAATAAAATACAGACCTGGAGATTCTTTGGATTGCGAATCTATCCCAGGAGCATTGAAAAGAGCTTTCATTCCATGCCAATTGATCAGGGTAATAATTGTCTTCTTTGTCAGTCAGACTTTATTACAGGATTCGAGGGAATCAACCCTGGTCGAAACCTTGAATTAGTACCAACTGTCACTGTCAATCGGTTTGACGAACGACCAGATTTTCCCGAAGGAGACCTTGAAACAGGTGAGGCTGAAACTAATGTAGGATTGGATGTTCGCTGGAGCGTTACCACTGATTTGGCATTGAATTTCACAATAAACCCAGATTTTTCACAGGTTGAAGCTGATGCTGCTCAGCTAGATGTCAACAACAGGTTCTCACTGCAGTTTCCCGAGAGAAGACCTTTTTTTCTTGAAGGTGCTGATTTTTTCAATACGCCATTACAAGCTTTTTTTTCAAGAACCATTTCTGACCCTTCATATGGCGTGAAGCTGACAGGAAAGGTTGACAAAAATGCGCTTGGCTTTCTTGTAGCAAGAGACCAGATAAACAACTTGATACTTCCAGGGTTTCAAAGTTCTGAGAATGTCTCGATTAATGAAGAAGTAACAAATGTCGTTGGTCG
>JANQST010000074.1 GCA_028279155.1 Cyclobacteriaceae bacterium | reverse complement strand
ATCAGGCTGATAAACCCAGATGTCAATCGGATCCCCGATTTTCAAAATAGTTTCGGCATCCGGGTATTGTTGTTGAACACTTCCAGGGGCAACATCTCGAAATTCGATGATGTCTATCCCCGATGTATCCTGAACCACAAAGCCTGCTTGAGACATTGTGGTGAATCGAATTTTTCCAACCTTAAGACCCGACCCAATGATTACCACCTCTGCTTCTTCCTGTTCTAAGCCGATAAGATTGGGGGATTGAAAAATTGTATTTCCGAACCCATCACCTACAACCAAATCTATGGTTGATCCTTTTTCTATGTTTTCACCCTCAAGCACATTCCTTCCATCCATTTTGGCTTCCAGTATTACACCAAAAAAATCATCCGGAACAAATCGAATTTTCCCAAGTTTCAAATCATAAGATTTTAATACCATCTGAGCACTTTTCAGGGAAAGGTCCTCAACACGTGGCATTCGGACCAGAGGAGGCCTTTCGGCATTAAGTGTAACGTATATTTTGCGATTTTCTTTCACCTTGGTATTTGGTTTCGGAACTTGTCGCAAAACGGCTAATGGCTCGAATTCAGAAGAATAGCTACTGTCTTCGGTTACTTCAAAACGCAAATTTCTTTTATCAAGAAACTCACTTAGTTCTTCTGGAGACATACCTACCACATCGGGCACGGATATCGTTTCCCCATGATTCGTTCTAATTGGGAGATAGATATAAAAAAGGAAGACGATCAAAAAGATTGATGATCCAAGAATTACCCCCACGTGTATAAACAGGTCTCTGATATTTGCTGGTTTCTTAAAGGACATTCCTGAGCTTCTTTTGGATAAACCTAATAATTATCGGCGAATGTACAGTCTTTCCGTTTGGTTGATTCGATCGCCCGTTATTTTCACAAAATAAAAGCCTTCTTCTGAAATAGTATTGATATCATATACCTGATCTAACACATTTTCATAGGTTCGAGTCAAAATAATTCTTCCTGAAACATCCATAAGCTGAACAACTACATCATCTCTTTCTGCTAACGAGAACGCTACATTAAACACGGAAGTAGCTGGATTTGGGAAAATTTTAAAGCTATTCTCGTCCTCAACTTCCGGTTTAATCCCTACACTTATATCGTCCAAGTAGAGATTATTCCCATTGCCATTGGTGAAAACAAAGGCTAATCGGATATCGTCTCGCCAAGGAATTGAAGGTTTCAAATCAATCTTAAACTCCTTCCAGTCAGCATCGGACTGTGGGATCCATGAAGTAGTTGATTCTGTTATTGCCAATGAATCTGAGGAGGCGTTCAGAAGTTCAAACGTGTAGGATTCACCACAATTAATTGACATAAGTACTTGAAGCCGATCTATGAACCCCGGTCGTTGGGCATAGGAAACTTTAAAAGATAATCCAGCACTATCCAACAATCCAACAGTTAGGTTGGGGCTGATAAACCAACTTTTACTTCCAAATTCTGAAGCATTGAAGGCATCAGCTTGCAGTACCCAGTTGTGATTAACAAGCGTTTTTGACCAAAGTTGTGATTGAGATTCTGAGAAAGAGGACCAGTTATTCGGAATTTCAAAATCTACTGTTAGTGGATATGCTTCTCCACTTGTAGATTGATTTATGGTGAAATCCGCTGAGTTGTTAGTGAGGTCATCATCGGAAGAGCCGTTCACCTCAAGGATTGATAGACTTAACTGATTTGGTCCTTCCAACAAATTGATATCGAAACTTATTGATTGAAAACCACCTGAAATAATAGACAATTCGTCAGCCGTCTCAGTATTCGTTACTCCGTTTGATGTATACTCATAGGTTAAACTCGTGATTTCCTCAAAGCCAACATTTCTAATTCTGAAATCAGCAGAAGAGACATTCTTACAGGTCAAGATCGGAGAATCAACTTCTAGCACGCTGGCATCTCGCGCCTTTAGATTGGTTTGCAAAATGCGAATATCATCAAGGTAAATGTTGTTTCCAATTCCATTTTGACCAACAAAAGCAAACTGAACGCCATTCGAGGAAGCAAATTGGGTGATGTTGATGGTTGTGTCTTTCCAGTCAAAGAAACTCTGTGGAACAAATGAATCATCCGTCATCGTTGCTGTGGCCAGGGCAGGGCCGAAGCTGTTGAATAGCGGTTCATCTGAAAAAGTGACCCCGCAATCCGTGCTTACTTTAACTTCCAATCCGTCCCAGAAAGTGCTTGAAGTCTGGGCGTAAGAATAACTAAATGTCAATTCCGCTGAGTTGATTCCTGATAGATCAAAAATGGGTGTCTTGATCCATGTTTCTTCACCAAAGGCAGTAGTGTTTTGAAAGGACTTGAAAGTAAGTGCTTTGTTTGAAGTGTTTTCTTTAATGGCAGTTACAGTCTCCCATGGAAAATTTGTTCCGTTTTTACCTAGGACATTAAGTGTTGACTCAAAATCTTCCGCAAAGGGAAGGGGTAGTGCGGCAGTTTGAAAAAGTGAAACACTCATTGCATCATTTGTGGTATTGCCATCCGATGTTCCATTTACATTGGTAATTCGAAATTCAACTGTTGTAGGAGATGAAGAGATTAGCTCATTATTGAACGAGATAATCTCTCTTTCATCAGTGGCAAGAGTAGTTGTTTGGTTGATGGACTGCACTTGAGAGCCGCCTACAAAAAGTGCGATGGAATACGAATTGATAGCTGTATTGCCATAATTGGCTACCTCTACCTCTGCATTAATGAGATTGTTGCAAGTTCCCTCATTGGGTAACCTGATATCAGCAATCGCAAGGTCATTGGCAAACCTCGTAGGCTCAATCAGGGCTGGGGAAGTCAATAAAGAAAGCCGTCTTGGAGAGTTTTCAAGAACCGTTCTCATTCTTGTTTTTTGTCCCTCGGTAAATAAATTCATGCAACCATCATCGGTGTAGTCCATGTAGTTTTGAAACATTTCGGGTGTACTACAAACCGTATTGTCTTCCGGGTTTGGGAATGTACAAGGAGAAGATAAACCTCCATTATCATCATCCGCTACTGGTGTGTCAGTCACAAAATCATCTACTCCACAACCGCCATCGCCCCAAATATGCCGCAAACCAAAATAGTGGCCGATTTCATGAGTCGCTGTTCTACCGAAACTTGGAAACGAAGACGCCAACGGGTTTTCTCCAAAATAGATATAGTCGACTAAAACGCCATCCCAAATAGCATCCGAGTTTTCATTGATGATTCCGGGCAGGGTAGTTATTGGAAATGATGCCCATCCAAGAAAAGTATTGATATCCAGCACATAAACGTTGAGGTAGTTGGATGGAGGCCAGAAGCTTTCAGATCTGATAAGATCGAGATGGACAAAGGTGCTATACCAATCCCTCGAGCCTTTGACGCGAACGATCCCGTTTGTCGGATTTCCCTTAGGATCTTGTCTTGCTAAAACAAATTGAATTTCCGTATCTGCTGCAACAGGTAAGAACTCAGCCGGTGTATTTATAGCATCAGCGTTGGTTCGGCGAAAATCTTCATTTAATATCTCGATCTGCCTTTCAACACGTTCATCGGAAATATTCAGGCTCCCGGATGCAGGTTCTATAATGTGGACAACAATCGGAATTTCGTATACTTCAGTTGTTCGTTCTCTTAGAAGCTGCGATAAGGATCTATTTTGGACTTTTTCCTGTAGCCAGGGTTCAAAAATTGTTGGATCTGGGGCGATAGTGCCGCATCTGTCTTGGGCAGAGCTAGTTAATTTCAGAAAACATAGTAGTAGAAAGACGCACCATTTCCATTTACTAAGAGCTGTGCGGGAGCTTAGCATTGGGATCGTCTGGTGAAGTAATATTGACTGCATGGACGCCTTTTATTTCTGGGACTTCTCTTTTGATAGCTTCTTCCACGCCAGCCTTAAGTGTCATCGTTGACATTGGACAAGAGCCGCAGGCTCCGAGCAATTCCAGGACTACATTCTTGTTCTTATCAACCTTTAACACCTTTACGTCCCCACCATCAGCCTCAAGATAAGGTCTGATCTTCTCTAGCGCGCTTTCTATCCTATCAATTAATTCAGGCATAAGTTTAAACGGTCATTTCTACTTTTTTAGTCTCATCCATTGATGCATTTCTAATGGCCACCTGTTGCGCTACTCTTTCTGCCAGCTTCATGAAAGCCGTTGAAACCTCTCCTTCTTTCATTACAACCGGGAATCCATTGTCCCCACTTTCACGAATGGATTGCACAATCGGAATTTCACCAATTAACTCAACATCATTTTTTTCAGCTAAGTTTCGTCCACCGTCTTTCCCAAAGATAAAATACTTATTGTCAGGAAGCTCTTCCGGAGTAAACCATGCCATATTTTCTATCAAACCCAAGATAGGGACATTGATTTGTTTCTGTCTAAACATGGATATTCCTTTTTGAGCATCTGCTAAAGCCACTTTTTGCGGTGTGGTTACGACCAAAGCACCTGTGACGGGAACACTTTGTACAAGTGTCAAATGAATATCACTAGTTCCTGGAGGAAGATCAATAAGCAAGTAATCCAGATTACCCCATTTCGCATCACCGATAAACTGCTTCAAGGCAGAACTGGCCATCGGTCCGCGCCAAACAACCGCATCTTCACTATTTGTTAAAAATCCTATTGAAAGCAGTTTGACACCATATTGCTGTAACGGAACAATTTTATTCTTCCCGTCTTCCTGAACAACACTTGGCTGTTCAAATTCACAATTGAACATCGTTGGTATCGATGGTCCAAATATATCAGCATCGATAAGCCCAACATCAGCACCGGTTTTAGCCAATGCCACAGCCAAATTGCTCGCAATCGTAGATTTTCCAACACCACCTTTCCCTGAAGAAATTGCTATGATGTTTTTAACCCCTGGTAAGATAGGGCCGTCATCCCTTTGTGTGGTGACATGTGAAGTCATATTGATTGTCAACTTGACATCTCCTATGTGCTTTTCAATTGCCTCCTCACAATCTTTTCGGATTAGCTCTTTCATTGGGCATGCCGGTGTAGTCAGTAC
This sequence comes from Cyclobacteriaceae bacterium, assembly GCA_028279155.1. Classification (GTDB taxonomy): domain Bacteria; phylum Bacteroidota; class Bacteroidia; order Cytophagales; family Cyclobacteriaceae; genus Ekhidna. Next base: position 1,865 of record JANQST010000074.1, on the reverse strand, counting down.
TACATCGAATGCTGCCTTATCTTCACTAATGTGAATATTTTGGATCATGCCAAGTGTGACAAGATCTTTTTTAAGATCTGGATCTTGCACATGGCTGAGCGCCTTAAGTAAATTTTCTTTGGTTAGTTCCATTCCGAACTGCAAGTTTAGCTATTCTTACCTATCCTACCTCAACGATGAGTAACAAAGGAATGACAAAAGGGCTCGATGTAAAGTTCCCTCAATAACGCTGAAGCGTGATTAAATCACTGGGTCCTAAATAGCAAATTCATTCAAAATAGAAACCAAGACGGTGTCTCACTTGGCAACAAATACAAAATCACTATTTGCTTCGTCAGTCCCAAAACTTCCAAATCGTGGTTCGGTTGATAGCCTCATAAAATAGGGGATTAGTTCTGTGGTTGAAAGGATTCTGCCTTCACCTCCTCCAATTTCACGAAGCGCCAGGATAAACTTCTCGGCAAATGGAGAATGTTTACCAGGTGTACCATCCGGCACATATTCTTTGCTGCCACTTGTTAAGAATTTCCGTGTTCGCTTTGTTAATTTTTTAACTAAATATTGAGCATCTTCCTTTTCCAAGGCGTTACCTCTTACCCTTGCCATTTTTGGGTCTATGGTTCCGCCAAAACATACATCCATGACCAATAGGATATGTTCACATTTGATATTCTCAATACGCACTCTCAGTAGGTTATGGGACAGGTACGTAGTTTTCCCTCTATCATTTTTCAAGGAGTTACTTGCAACAACATAGCCCTCTTCAAGCGTTTCATCAAAATACCCATGTCCAGCTACAAATATCAGCAATTGGTCCTGGGGATTGAACAGCTTGGAATTATAGTCGTATATCTTGTCATTGAGCTCTTCGACTGAGGGGTTTACCAACATATCAGTTTCGAAACCATACTTCTCTTTCAATATGGACCCAATCGTGGTGGCATCATTTATCGGATTATTTAGGTCACCCCAGTAATCGTATTCATCCGTTGCAATTATTAAGGCGTAATCCTTTCTGTTTGCGTCAATGGTTGCAATGATATCATCCTCACCATGCAGAATACTTCGTTCACTGCTTACGATACCACCATTTTTGTTTTTAGCGATGATTTCGACAATGTTAGACCCGTCCCTTAAATTGAGTTTTTGTTCAAAATTGAAACTGTTTTGAAGGGGTGGAACATCTATTTTCTTCTCTACCGTATTTCCGCCGAAAGTGATTCGTAGTTTCACCTCTTCCAATTCAACGCTTGATTTTACTCGAGCTTTCAAAATGATCGAGTTATCTGTGCTAAAGGAAGATTCAATTCTAGGAGTTTCCCATATGATGGCAGGTAGGGTAGTTGTCACATTTTTAGTGAGATCCACCTGAATGGAGTTTGTTTTTTCTACAAAGCTTTGAGCTACCAGTGATAAAGGTATGCATGATAAAAGAGTATAAATGAATCTTTTCATAGCGGTAAAATTTATTTAGTTGCTGGGGACGTCTGGAGGCCCCTCTATATCAAATGAATCGTCAGTATCCTGGTTAAGGAGAAAATATCCGGCAGCACCTGCACCCAAGAGAGGGACTGCTTTTATTGGCCAGGACAACCGGGGTTTGATTATGAAAATCGGAGAATGGACCTCTTGATCCTTGTTTCTTGAGTCCGTGATATAAAATCGATATTTTCCAGGTTTCATCGAGGAGGGAAGAAGAATTTTGGCGTCTCCGGTATTTGCGACTTCTGGCAAGACTGCTTTTAACTCATCTCCCCGATAGAGTTTGAAATCAAGAATGTTTGAACTCGACTTACCGGTCCATGCGAATTCGTATGTCTTTCCTCGCTTAAGTTCTTTGTTTTCCGGGAATCCCTCAAATTCAA
>JANQST010000059.1 GCA_028279155.1 Cyclobacteriaceae bacterium | reverse complement strand
ATGAGGAAGTTGTGGTTTCATTGCTGTTCCTTGGTTTCAACTTCTCCAATGGTACTTTCAAAATAGGAGATAAAATTTTTGTATCCAGCTCGCTCAGCGATCGTTTTACCAATCGCTAGGTATTTTATTGCTTCTCTGTAATTGCCAGTTTCGGAATAGTACAGGCCGAGCAGAAGAGTGCTTTTACAAAGGATTAACGAATGATCGAGTTTTTCTGAAAGAAAAAGTGCACGATTATAATATTTAAGAGCCGAATCTAACTGTTCCTGGTCTTGATAGAATTCACCAAGGTTGCCAAGCGCATGAGCTTCGCTGTAGTAATTATTGCTGGTGCTAGCCAATTGTAAGGAATGTCTATAGTAGTAAGCAGCAGAATCGAGATTGCCCGCTCGCTGAAAACCGACAGCCTTGTGCGTGCTGTTTCTTATGATCCCTGCGGTATCACTAACAGTGTATGCTAGCCGATTGGCTTCATTGAATTTTTCCATCGCTATTTCGTTGTTTTCTTGAATCTGATCAATGGTGCCTAACCGATACAGGGACTGTGAAAGAAGTGGATAGTTATTGGATGATTCTGCAACTTCTTTTGCCTTATTCACATATTTAATTGCAGTATCCAGCTTATCCTCCTGCATAAAGTACGCCCATTTTAGGTAATTCAAATCGCCCATCCCGTAATAGGCCTTACCGACTTGCGGATACTTCAGAGGATCATATGCAATAACTTGCCTGAACACCTCTTCGGATTCCGCATATGCTTCTTTCATTCGATTACAATCACCTATCACAATCAGGTAGTTGATCCTGTCTTCCTCTTTCAAGTTAGAGGTAAGTTGAACGTTGGCTAATTCAATCGCCTCGTTCCATGCTCCCTTGCGTTGCAGTTGTTCCAGGATGTTTTTTAATTCAGCGTTTTGTTCAACTGGTTGATTGCTGGATTGACAACTGACTAATACTGAAATAAGCGTGATAAAAATTGCTGATTTTAGCGTTTTTAGGTTAAGTGACATGGCGAATAGTTTGATCAATACAACGAGTCTTCTAAGTTAAGAGTTGGCTATAGTTTGGATACTTCACAATGAAGAATCTGTAGTGGATGCCATCCGGAAATGTTGAATTTAAAGAAGTGTCACTTAACTATGTTTCACTCAAATGGAATCGCAGATATTGATGCTTGTTCAATTGCAATCGATTTTGAAGTATAAATCAGATTTTGCAGTTGATTGCAGTTTTCTTTCCACATTCATTTGATCAGCGTTGACCTTACAGATTTAAATAGCTGATTCTATGAATTTTCAAAAACTATTACTACTACTAACATTGACTTATGCGTGCACATTGTCTGCGCAAAAATTTGATCCCAAGAATTATACTAGCGCTGATTTGAGAGTTGAGCATATCGGAGTATTGGAAAATATTAAGCCTAAAAAAGTATTCAGATACGTTACCGATCACAGCCAGCTACAAAACTGGGCTCCAGGTGGAATAACAGTTACCCATCTTGATAATACCAATGCTAAAAAAGAAGGAGGAGTAGGATGTATCAGAACCTGCAGTATTAAAGGGTACGGTGAAGTAAAGGAGGAGATTGTGTTCAAGGACAAACCAAAAATATTTGCTTATTCAATGCTCGATAACAACATGTTTGGTTATAGCAATCATTTAATGGTAATCAAATTTGATGAGACGGACGAGGGTACGCGTATTACCTGGAATTTGTATTTCGACCATAAACAGGCAGATCAGGCAGCGGCTCAAATGGAGCGTGCATTCAGTGCTGCAATGGAGAAAATTCAAGTGGCAATTGAGGCGAATCTATGAATATGTTGTTACAAGAATTCAAGAAAACTTGCGAAGGGGAAGAAGAGACTGAATTTGAATGATCACAGGACAATCTCGGAGTCTTCTCAATCCTGTGACCATTTCCAATTGAGTGACTCTGAGCGTGATGAATCTTCACTTAATTAAAACCATATGACGGTGGTGTAATGTTGTTCATTCGAAGATACAGTACCGCCTTGGCACGATGGTTAGTAATGTGGTCTCGCATAAAAAGGAATGACTGCCATTTGGTCAGTGGGAAGGCACCGTGCCGTTTGCCTTGAGCTTGTAGACTTTGGTCGTTCATGGACTTTAGCGAAGCAATCACCTTATCGAAAGAAGCTTCCAGGTCTGCGATGAGCTGTTCTTTGGATAGTGTGGAGGCGTTCTTTTCACGACCCGAATAACTGGTACCAGCAATGAACCGTGCATTCATTGACAGCATACTGTTACTAATATGTGCGATCTGTTGACCAAAACTCATGACCTGTTCGGTCGGTTTGTAGTTATACTTGTCAGCTGGCATAGCCTTTGCCACGGCGATGGTTCGGGTCTTAGTGAGTTCCCATACGTTAATTTGATTCTCAGCGAAATTCAGGTTTTGTCCATAGCTGTCAAAAACAAATAATATGCATAAGGCCCACACTCCAATTTTTGTGATTTGTTTGTTCATTGTCTTCTTTACTTAACTTATGGTTTTTGAGTTATTAAAGTTCAAGACAAAAAAGCTACCCTTAGCACATACCAATCTCCTGTTTTCAATAATCTGGATATGAAATTACATGAAGAACTCAACCCGGATTTTGGGGTTCAGATAAATGTTACTTAAAAGTTCCTGGTCACAGAGTGTATAAGATATCAAATGCTTAACTGTATTTGAGTAGCAAAAGCCAGGACAATTAAAGATTTGATTAGTCTGGAAATGATTGGATTCAATTTCATTCCTCTTAGACCAATTATTATCAAAATCACTAAGGCAATTGCAATTGAAAGTGATCCTACAGAGAGCATCACTAAATATCCTTCCATGTCTAACATATAGAATAAAATTCCTGTTGTTGCCACAGAAGAACTTATTCCTAGAACTTTAGGAATTATCGAAGCTCCAAGTAAAAATTCAAAACCCATATTCTCACTTTTAGAATCGAAATCAAGAGGGCGATATGCTTGCAGAAAAAAAACTGCAGCAACACCCAACAGTCCAATTACCAATAACATTATGATAGGTGATCCCAATAGTTTAAGTACTAGCCATGCGAGCAGCATAGCTATGAATATTCGATCAAGAAGAGTTAGTAGTTTATCCATTTGAGTATTTAAGATAGAATGAAGTGAGGTTTCAAAAATTGAAGGTTAGTAAGTTATGTACTTAGAAATTCTATAGTCGCCAGGGCAAAGACAAAGATGCCTATAGCAATGAAAATCTGACCCATACAGCCTAATGCTTTTGCTACACGGTCCATTTCAGGATCATCTTTATCCTTTTTAAATCCTTTTAGAGATAGTGCGCCAAGAAGTATAAATATAAAAGCGATGACAAACCTGTCATATTCGAGAATCCACTCCATAATTAGTTAATATACAATGTTTTTTGCGCAATCTTGGTTGCCATGTTAGGTCCAATTACCTGGAAGATTCAAATAATCGCTAGTTATGTTCCTCCAACTGCGCAGGCAACTTTGTTTTTGTTCCTTTTTTGTGCCTTATTTAGAAAAAAGTAGATTTCAAGTCAAATATGAAGGGCTTTGTCCTAGTCTCACTTCCTAATACAGCATGTAGAGTACATTCTGCCATGCATTGCAGAAACTTAAAGCAAATCACTTTGAGCTTCTATTTCAGCTAAAATGGCTGCTTTAATTTTAGGAAAGTCCTCATCGTAGGACACCTTTAGTTCATGTAACATATTTATATACTGAATATGTTTTAGGATGGTGTTGTAGTAATTGGGATGATTTACATAATTCAGTATATCCTTTCTTTTGTCGTTATCAGAAAGGACAAAATAGTTCTCATATCCAAAATCTTCCAAATCAGACAACAACTGATCTGTATCTGTGGCGAATTTTTTAAGAACAAAAGTATGATAGTTGTATTGCCTCATCCAATGTAATGTAGAGTCCTTGATGATGAGATGACTATATTCTTTTCCTAATTCCTCGAACTCATGTTGAGATGCCAGCGAAGACTGAATAACCCACCAGAATAAATCATTATTTTTCTGCAAATGATAGACTTTTAAAAGACTATCTGGTGATTCAAACTTTAAAAGCTCAAGTGCATATTCTTGTTGCCTTAAGCTCCTCTTCATTCCATTATTTACGGTCGTATTGCTGATTCCTAGTCGTTGTTCGTAATTGATGCTATCATATCTAATGATCTTAAGATGTGCTTGAAGTTTATCATTAAAGATCTGCCTCTCAAAATTTTTTGATCTTCGATCTTCCAGAATAAAGGCAGCGTAAACTGAAGCGAATATTAAAATTGCTTCGACCATAAGCCTTGGTAAGTCTATCTTCTTTAGAAGCTTCAATTTGTTCATTAGCTGGAATGTGGTACACTACCCAAAAGTTACAAAGAATTTGTTGGCTATTCATTCCTGCTTGTCATCCACCTTCCAAAATGATCTCTGTGAGATCCTTCCTATTGAAAGATTTTAATGGTTGAGTAGGATAGAAGAGATAGAAGAACTGATATCACTTCCCAATACAGAACTTCGAGAAAATATTCTCCAGCAAATCATCTGTTGTAACCTCACCTGTGATTTCTCCAAGATGGAATAAAGCGAAGCGGATGTCCTGAGCGACCAGGTCATTAGAGATTTGATTATTGATGCCTTCAACCACCCGGTTCAGTGCTTCATCCGTTTGTTGCAGACTTTGTAGATGGCGCGCATTGGTTACAATCACGTCGGATTGAGCAGGAGTGGAGATGAATGTTTTTAGCCTGTTCCTTAATTCTTCCAGGTTCTCCTTCTTTTTGGCTGAAATAAGGATCGATTCTTCCAAACCATTCAACCATTCAACTAATTCACTATTTGCTATATCGGACTTGTTTCCAATGACCAGAAAAGGAACATCAGAGGTCCTGAGCTCTTCAACTTGTTCACGGATCGAATCAATCGAGTCATTTTCCAAATCAACCAAATACAACACAAGGCTTGCCTCTTTCATCTTCTCCAAAGTCCTGGCTACGCCAATGGATTCTACTTTGTCTTCGGTCTCACGGATTCCGGCGGTATCGATGAAACGAAACGCAATCCCATCAATATGAATCTGGTCCTCAATGAAATCACGTGTGGTACCTGGAATATCTGAAACGATGGCTTTTTCCTCATTTAAAAGCGCATTCAAGAGTGTAGATTTACCTGCATTCGGTTTTCCAGCTATTACAGTCGGAATTCCATTCTTGATGGCATTGCCATATTCAAAACTGGAAATCAATGATTGGATCAACGATTGAATCTTGACAATCAAATCAATCAAGCCTTGTCGGTCTGCAAACTCAACATCTTCTTCTGCGAAATCCAACTCTAGCTCAATCATGGATGCAAAATGTACCAATTGTTCTCGTAGATTTTTAATCTCATCTGAAAAACCACCACGCATCTGCTTCATAGCTGTTTGCTGCATGGATGCATTTTCTGCTGCAATCAAATCCGCAACGGCTTCCGCCTGAGCAAGGTCAAAACGTCCATTAATGAATGCTCGTTGTGTGAACTCACCTGGTTTGGCAAGTCTTGCTCCCTTGCTGACCAACAACATCAATACTTTCTGCAAGATGTAAGGCGAACCGTGACTTGATATTTCAATCACGTCTTCCTTGGTATAGGAGTGAGGCCCCTTAAATAGCATGACCAAAACCTCATCGATTACTGTAGAGTTATCACGAATAGTGCCAAGGTGCACCGTATGCGTTTGGACCTCCTCAAGGTTCTTGCCATTAAAAAGTCCGTTTACAATCGGAATAGACTCTGGTCCTGAAATCCTTATGACTCCTATGGCACCTACACCTGAGGGTGTTGCCAATGCTGCTATCGTATCGCTGGTATTCACGTTGCAAATCTACATCAAGGAAGGTGTCTTGGATAAATGAAACCAAAAGGTTGCATTATTAAATAGTTTGTTTATATTTGAAACCAAAAGGTTTCATATTATGCGACGAGATGTGTTTCAGGCAATAGCAGATCCCACGAGGCGAGAAATATTAGGGATCCTCTCAAGTCAGCCTCTGAATGTGAATGAGATCACGAGCAACTTTCCTGTTAGCAGGACTGCCGTATCCAAACACATGAAGATTCTGCAGGAATGTGGACTGCTGGTTGTAAAACAGAAGGGTAGGGAGCGCTTCTGCTATGCCAAGCTTGAATCGCTGCTCGAGGTATCTGATTGGATCAATCAGTATGCACGCTTCTGGAACAAGAGCCTTGACAAATTGGAGGAACTGTTACGAAATGAGGATTTGAAGAAAAAACAAAACAAATAATACTATGACAGCAGAAAAAACAACAATAGAAGAAGGTCATACTATTAAGCATGACCTTACTATTTCGGCACCTATCTCGAGGGTTTTTGCAACCATCACGAACCCGGAACACCTGGAGAACTGGTGGCCATTGAGATGTTCAGGTAGCCCGGAAACTGGATCAGAATACAATTTCTTTTTTACAGAAGAGTATGACTGGTATGGGAAGGTAACAAAAGTGGAAGAGAACCACTCCTTTCATATTGCCATGACACGGTCCACCCCTGACTGGGATCCCACATCTTTTGGCTTTGACCTTGAGCAAGAGGGTGAAGCAGTACAGCTTAGGTTTTGGCATACAGGATGGCCTGAATGCAACGCTCACTTCAGAAGATCTTCGTTTTGCTGGGCCATGCTGCTCAATGGACTAAAGAATTATGCTGAAAAAGGAATCATCATACCATTTGATGAACGAGGCTAAAGAATTACACAAATACTTGTTTAACAACTAATCCATCACACATGAATAATTACGCACAGCTTATTAAACCAGACACATTACAAATTGATCGTATGTTGCCAGGCCCAATAGAAAGGGTGTGGGAGTACATCACCGATGGGGAGAAACGCGCACTTTGGTTCGCCGGTGGTGATGTGGAATTGAATGAAGGCGGTAAAATGGATTTGGTTTTCCATAACTCTACGCTTTCATTTCCACCGGACCAAGTTCCTGAAAAATACAAGGAATTCAAAGATGGTCA
>JANQST010000054.1 GCA_028279155.1 Cyclobacteriaceae bacterium | reverse complement strand
ACGATGAAGTGTGCATACTTGCGTTCATGACACCAATAATCGCGGAGTTTGTGGGCACATTTATCTTGATTGCATTAGGTCATGCTGTCAATGCAAATGTCTTCTTACGAGACACAAAAGGAGCGGGGTCAGGGTGGCTCCTCATAAGTATTGGATGGGGTTTGGCAGTGTTTTGTGCAGTGACCGTTGCAGGTCCATTTAGTGGAGCTCACATTAATCCAGCTGTAACCTTTGGATTAGCCATTGCAGGATTATTTCCTTGGTCTGATGTGATTCCATTTATTAGCGCACAAATTTTAGGTGCGGGATTGGGGGCCTTTTTAATCTGGTTAAACTTCAAGGATCATTTTGATCGAGAAGGAGACCCGACAATTAAACTAGGAGTTTTTGCTACCGGCCCCCAGATTAGGAATCTTCCGATAAATTTCTTGAATGAATTAACCGGAACGTTCTTTCTTGTGTTTGTTCTACTCTACATTACCACCCCAGAAGCCAAAGCTCAATCTGGAGCAGAAATTGTCATTGGCTTGGGTTCCATCGGAGCGCTACCAGTGGCATTTCTTGTAATGATCATAGGAATGGGACTTGGTGGAACCACTGGCTATGCAATCAATCCGGCAAGAGATTTGGCTCCAAGAATTGTACACGCAATACTCCCAATGAAAGGGAAAGGAGGGAGCGACTGGCAATATTCGTGGATACCGGTTCTTGGTCCGCTGGCGGGTGCATTTGTTGCATGCGTAGTTCACATTATTATTTCGTAGGTTTTCGGTTAAATCAGATTAATTCTCACTAGAATTGTGGAATCAATTCGTGACATGGCATTTTGTTATTTTAATGGACAAATCTTAGAAGAACCGGAAACCTCGATTTCTATTCATAACCTGGGACTACACAGAGGCTTCGGAATCTTTGATTTCTTTCGGGCCCGGAATGGGAAACCAACTTTTTTTGAAGATTACCTGGATCGTTTTGATCGATCGCAGGAAGCTTTGCACTTATCACGGCGAATAGAAAAACAGGAAATCAAGGAAGCGGTGTCTTCACTTATACTGAAAAATGGATTCGAAAACGCTTCGTTCAAACTAATTCTCCTAGCACAGGGTTCCGAAACAGATGATTCATTGGATCCATTGTTTTACATTATTAACTCTCCACATCCGGTTAGTCCAACTATTCAAAGTAGTAACCTGATTACGCACGAGTATGTTAGAGAAACACCGCGAATTAAACACCTCAACTATTTTCCTAGCATTCAACTGCACGAAAGAAAAATGACTGCCAAAGCTGTGGATGTGCTTTATTATAAAAAGGGTATTGTTAGTGAAGCATCCCGAAGTAATGTTTTTGTTATAAAAGATGGATTAGTCAAAACACCTGAGCGTAATATATTACATGGCATCACTCGGAAGCATATTCTGAAAGTGCTGGAGGGAGGTTTTGATTATGAAATCGCAGATGTAACACTAGACGAAGTTTATGCGGCAGATGAAGTATTCATCTCCAGCACCATTAAAGAAATCATGCCCATCTTAAAAGTTGATGATCGAACAATAGGTACTGGAAACATTGGACCAATAAGCACTCAACTATGGCAGGAGTTCAGGGCCTACATTGATCAATTGTCCAACTAGATTTATTCATCTTTTAAGCATTTCGCCGGATTGATGTTCGCGGCACGAAATGCTTGAGAACTTACTGTGAGCCAGGCAATCAAAAGGGAGACGGCCGCAGCTCCTACAAACAACCCAACACCAAGGTTGATTTTGTAAGCAAAGTTGTTCAGCCACTCTCTCATCAAAAACCATGAAATAGGAATGGCGATCACGATGGATATTGCAACTAGTCGTGTAAAGTCTTTTGAAAGCATCAATACAATATTAGTGACAGTAGCACCCAATACCTTTCTGATACCAATCTCCTTGATCCTTCTTTCAGCTGTGAACGATGCTAATCCGAATAGACCGAGACAGGAAATTAGAACTGCAAAGCCCGCAAAGTAGGCGGACAGTGTAGCAACCTTGCTTTCTGACTTATATAACTCTTCGTAACTCTTATCTAGAAATTCAAAATCGAAATAAAAGGCTGGGTTATAAGATTTGTATAACTCTTCGATATCGCTAAGGGTACGAAGTTCGTTACCAGCCTTAATTCGCACGAATGTATTCCAGGTAGATCCAAGTTTAAAAAATGCTGGTGCAACTTCCCTATGAATGGATTGATAATGGAAGTCCTGTACAATCCCCACAATATTCATGTCAAGTTCATTCCATAATTTCATGTTTTCCCCTATGAGGTTATCGAAGCCTAAAATTCGGGCAGCGCTTTCATTGATGATTATACTGGAACTATCGGCTCCAAAGGTTTTGTCAAATGTTCTACCTTCAATCATGTTTAGTTGCATCGTATTGAAGAAGTCGTAATCAACATTGAAGACCTCAAATGAAATTCGTTCACCGGGTTGTTTTCCTTTCCAGGTAAGGGCATCTGTATTGTTAACTCTTCCCATCAATCCATGACTGACACCTGCTGCACTCACTACTCCAGGTAAGTTTCGTAGTTCCTGGAAAAATGAATTGTTGTTACGAATAGCTCCATCTTGAGAAAATGATATCACATTGTCTTTGTTGTAACCCAGGTTCTTTTTAAATGCAAATTGTATTTGTTGATAGATAATGGAGACACTGATAATCAGAATGATTGTGATTGCAAATTGAAAGATAACCAACCCTTTTCGGGCCCAAATTTCACCTATTGAGGTCCTAACTTCTCCTTTGAATACTTTAACAGGCTGAAATGACGATAAGTAAACTGCAGGATAGAGACCAGCAAGTATTCCTGTTATGAGTACTGCCAGAATTGAAGCGAGGGCTATTTCTCCTGAAAATTCAAGTATAATGTTCTTACCAGTAACCTCGTTAAACTGTGGAAGAATAGCAACCACAATGAAATAGGCGAGAAACATAGCGCAGCTAGTCAAAATCATTGATTCAGACAAGAAATGCTTGATGAGCGTATTTCGATTTGCACCAATTGCCTTACGTATTCCTACTTCCTGAGCCCTTTTAGAGGCCCTGGCCGTTGCCAGGTTCATGAAGTTGACACAAGCAATTAAAAGAATGAATATGGCTATTATGGAGAAAAGACGTACATACTCGATCCGTCCGCCATCTTGAATTCCGTTGCTGTATTTTCCATATAAATATTGCTCGGAATATTTCTTCAAGAAAAGATCCACCTTACTCTCAGGGGAATCTTTGAGCTTAACATAGTTGGATATTTTGCTACTAAATAAAATGGGATCGACACCTTCTTTTAGAGTAATGAAAGTGGAGGGACCGTTGTTCTTCCAGTTTTTATTCCAGGAGTTATTTTCAATGTAGTCTTCGTACGGAATTACGAAATCAAATCGATACGTGGAGTTGTTCGGAATTGTCTCAAAAACACCAGAAACGATAAAAGGCCGGTCTCCACGATAGAGAATGGTTTTTCCAATGGCAGCTTCGACATTCTTGAAGAACTTGACTGCTACTTCCCTGGATATGCAGATGGAGGTTCTGTTTTTGAGAACTTCTTCGGCTCGTCCTTCCAATAGAGGGTATGAGAATATTTTGAAGAAATCTTTTCCAACATGAAATCCTTTTTCATTGAACGATAGGTCTTCATAAGTGAGAAGCCTGGGGTTCACCCATGTGACAGTTGCTGAATATTCAACTTCAGGAAAGTCAATTTTCAAATTTTCCGCTAAAATGTAAGGCGTGGAGTTAGTTGCAACCACCTTGTCGGAATAAGTCTGCAATTCCATGACACGGTACAGTCGTTCATCGTTTGCATGAAACTTGTCAACACTTCTCTCGTCTTGAACCCACATGTATATGAGCAATGAACCAGCGAGCCCAGCTGTTAGACCGACAAGGTTGATTGCAGTGAGTGTTTTATTTCTGATTAGACTCCTGAAAAGAACACGTAGATAGTACGACATACAAGTAGTGTTTAAGTTGAAAATCAATTCATTAAACCGTGCCTCACTAACCTTACTTCTTATTCATCCTTTAAGCATTTTGCTGGATTTATATTAGCTGCTCTCAGAGCCTGAGAACTTACTGTCAACCAGGCAATAATTAGTGATACTGATGCAGCACCTACAAACAGCCATACTCCAAGATTGATCTTATATGCAAAATTGCTTAGCCATTCCCTCATTAAGTACCATGAAATTGGAATGGCTATCACTATAGATATTGAAACCAGTCGAGTAAAATCTTTTGAGAGCATCAACACAATATTGGTAACAGTTGCTCCGAGTACTTTTCTAATTCCAATCTCTTTGATTCGTCTTTCAGCAGTGAATGATGCTAATCCGAACAGACCCAAACATGAGATCAGGATTGCGAACCCTGCAAAATAGGAGGAAAGCGTCCCGATTCTCCTCTCAGAATTATACAACTCCTGGTAGTTTTTATCCAAAAATTCATATTCAAAAATGAAACCGGGGCTGAAGGATTCATACACTGTCTGCACTTGATCCATCGCTTGAACCTCTCGACCTTTTTCCAATCGAAGAGCGACTCGCCAGGTACTTCCTAGTCTGAAAAATGCCGGATCCACTTCAATGTGGATGGATTGAAAATGAAAATCTTTGACCACACCTATTACCTCCAGATCATATTCATCCCATAGTCGGATATTTTCACCAATTGCTTCCTCGGGAGTGAAACCCATCACTCGTACAGCTTCCTCGTTTAGCACGATCTTACTACTATCAGCCCCGTATTCTTTGCTGAACCACCGTCCCTGGACTAGTTGAAAATCCATGGTTTTCTGGAATTCATAATCAGCCCGAAAATTCTCAAAAAGGATACGAGTTTCCGGAGATTTTCCTCGCCATTCCAGTCCATAGGTATTATTCATCTGGCTGGTCATTGTGTGACTGGTGCCAGAAGCAGAGGCCACTCCAGGAATTTGTCTTAGCTCGTTAAAAAAAGCTTCTCTTTTTTCCTGTATTCCGCCATCCTGAGAGAAGAAAACGACATTATCTTGATTGTATCCTAAATTTTTTGTGAATGCATATTGCGTTTGTTTGTAAACCACAATGACACCAACAATTAGGATGATGGTTATGGTGAACTGGAAAATAACCAACCCTTTTCTTGCCCATATTTCGCCTAGTGAACTCTTGATCTCACCCTTTAACACCTGAACAGGTCTGAAATGTGTGAGGTAAAGGGCAGGGTAACTACCTGCGAGTACACCAGTCAAAATAACGGTAAGCGAAGAGATAATAAGAAGCTGAGGTGTTAGCTCAATTGAGATTGTTTTATCTGTTATTTCATTGAATTGAGGTAAAAGTATAGTTGCAATAAATATGGAAGCGACCATTGAGAATAGCGCGATGAGAACGGCTTCCCCAATGTACTGTCTGATCAATGTTCCCCGGTTTGCACCAATCGCTTTTCGTACCCCAACCTCATGTGCTCTTTTGGAAGCCCTGGCAGTTGAGAGATTCATAAAGTTGATACAGGCGATAACTAGTATGAAGATGGCAATGACAGAAAAGAGGCGAACATAATCAATTCGTCCACCGTCAGGAACTCCATTTGTATACTTGCCATACAGGTATTGCTCAGAGTATTTTTTTAGGAAAAGCTCTACTGTACTTTCTTCCTCTTCGTTTTTAGATTTTACATATCCGGCAATTTTTTTTGTGACTTCTGCAGGGTCTGAACCCTCCTGAAGGATCACGAATGTGTGAGGACCATTGTTTCCCCATCTGGTGACCCATTCATTATCATCTTTGAAGTCTTCAAATGGAAGAACATAATCAAATTTATAGGTCGACTTTGGGTTGATGTTTTCGAATACACCTGAGACGATGAAATCTCTATCATCTTCGTACCGCAAGGTTTTTCCAACTGCGTTTTCAACACTTCCAAAAAACTTCTTAGCTACATTCCTTGAAATACAAATGGATGTCTTGTCTTTTAGAACCTGATCAGGACTTCCGGTAAGAAGTGGGTATGAAAAAATATTGAAGAAGTCTTCGCCTACATGATAACCTCTTTCTTTAAAATGGATATTGTCATAAGACAGCAATGATCTGCCTATCCATGTGGTGGTTGCAGCATATTGAATGTCCGGAAAATCTATTTTCAAATTTTCAGCAAGAATACCGGGTGTAGAGTTGGTCGCAAATGTTTCGTTTGAGTAGTTCTGGAATTCCATTACACGGAAAAGGCGATCATCCTTCTCATGGAATTTGTTGATTGTGAATTCATCCTGCACCCATAGGTAAATGAAAAAGGCACAGGTGAGTCCTGTTGTTAAGCCAATTAGGTTGATGGCTGATGAAACTTTGTGACGTAAGAAATTTCTAAAAGTGATCTTGAGGTAGTAGCGCATGAGTTTTTGATTTTAGTAAAGACAAGTCTTTAACGGTATGGTTGCAACGAGTTAAGTATAGTACTACCATGATGGTCAATAGTTACAGAAAGTTGCCAGATACTTTTGGAAGTACTTAGTTGAAATGATTCATGGTCCGCTCCATGCCAATTGTACAAAAGGAAAAAATGGCATCAATCGCACGATCCATGTTAAGGACCAACTCGTCCAGCTCTTGCTGTGAAAATGGGCTAAGTACATAATCTACCTGGTTGCCTTTGTAGAAATTGTCACCAACCCCAAACCTTAAGCGCGGATAGTTTTGCCCGCCTGTTAACTGTTCGATATTTTTTAGTCCATTATGACCACCAGCCGATCCTTTAGGTTTGAGTCTAATTTTCCCATAGGGGAGAGCAATATCGTCTGTGACTACCAACAAGTTCTCTTTTGGAATCTTATGGTGATGGAGCCAGAAATTCACAGCTTTTCCGCTAAGATTCATGTAGGTGGTTGGTTTGATGAGATGAAGTGTTCTTCCTTTGTGACTAACCTCAGAGATAGAAGCCAACTTATCTACTTTAAATGAGCTCCCTTTTTGATCTGCAAGCCTATCCAGAATAAGGAAGCCGATGTTGTGCCGGGTCAGCTCGTATTCAGGACCAATATTTCCAAGTCCAGCAATTAGATATTTCATTGTTTGAGCTTCTTGGTCAAAAGTGAACGATTGTTTCCGGAAAATCCAGATTGCAAATAAAGCCTATTTCCCGCCTGATTGGTATTTTCTACCTCCAGGTGAATTGCATTCACTCCGAGTTTTTTTGCTTTTTGCTCCACCTGTTTCAAAACTACGGTACCAAGTCCCTCACCTCTGTAGGGTTCTTTGATGAAAAATTCGTCAATAAGAGCATCACGACCACCATATTCAAAGCTATATCCAAATGCGAGGATTATGTATCCAATGGTTTGCGCTTCCTTCTTAATTAGCCAAAACTTCCCGAGATGATCTGAGGATATAATTTCCTTGAAATTGAGCTCTGCTTTTTTTGGAATAAAAGGATATCCATCTATAGAGTAAAAGTCTTCAATCATTTTAAGACTTTCACCTTTGACAGAAGCACCAGCGCTTATCAATGAAATATCTCCCATCTCAATTGAAATTTTCGTGGGTAAAATAACAATCTCTTCGTTATGAGATTATCGTTACCAATATCATCTTGATACTAAATAAAAAATCCCGCCAATTTTTTGACGGGATTTC
>JANQST010000033.1 GCA_028279155.1 Cyclobacteriaceae bacterium | reverse complement strand
GCAGCATCATCTGGATAAGGCAATCGAAGCATTCACAGAGGTGGGCAAAGAATTAGGGGTTATTTAGTTGCAAAAAGGCGACTCCCTTGGAGTCTCCTTAACTTCTCCCGCTATCCCGATAGCTATCGGGACGGGAGAAGTTAAGGCGACTCCAAGGGAGTCGCCTTTTTGCAACTAAATAACGCCTAATTCTTTGCCCACCTCTGTGAATGCTTCGATTGCCTTATCGAGATGATGCTGCTCATGAACAGCTGAAATTTGAACCCTGATTCTGGCCTGTCCCTTTGGTACTACCGGGAAATAGAACCCGATAACATAAATGCCTTTTTCCAACAATTTGGCAGCCATTTGTTGAGAAAGAACCGCATCGTACAACATGATAGGAACAATAGGATGTTCTCCTGGCTTAATGTCAAAACCTGCGTCAGTCATCTTTTCACGGAAATACTTTGTGTTTTTTTCAAGCTTGTCCCTCAATTCTGTTGTCTCACTAAGCATATCAATTACTGCGATAGATGCTCCTACAATTGATGGAGCCACCGTGTTTGAAAACAAATAAGGTCGTGATCGTTGACGTAGAATGTCTATGATTTCTTTTCTCCCGGATGTGAAGCCACCCGAAGCACCTCCAAGGGCTTTTCCAAGAGTTCCGGTAATGATATCAACCCTATCCATGCAGTTTCGGTATTCATGAACTCCTCGACCGGTTTTCCCCATAAATCCTGTGGAATGACATTCATCGGTCATAACTACCGCATCGTATTTATCCGCCAGGTCACAGATCTTATCCAGTTGAGCAATGTTGCCATCCATCGAGAACACTCCGTCGGTCACGATGATCTTGCATTTGGCGTTACTGGCCTCCTTGAGTTTGGCTTCCAGGTCTTCCATATCGTTGTTATTGTATCGGTATCGTTGAGCTTTACATAAGCGAACACCATCAATAATAGAAGCATGATTGAGGGCATCTGAAATGATCGCATCTTCAGGACCGAACAAGGGTTCAAAAACTCCACCATTGGCATCAAATGCAGCAGCGTAAAGAATAGTGTCCTCCATCCCGAGGAAATCTGAGATTTTTTGCTCCAACTCCTTGTGAATATCCTGGGTTCCGCAAATGAACCGGACAGAAGACATTCCGTATCCATGAGAATCTATTGCCTGCTTGGATGCTTCTATCACCTTATGATGGGAAGAAAGGCCAAGATAGTTGTTGGCACAAAAGTTAATGACTTCAGATCCATCGTTCAATTGAATATCTGCCGCTTGTGGAGATGCAATGATTCTTTCTTTTTTATAAAGCCCTGCTTCATGTATACCTGCAATTTCATTTTCTAACTTGGCCTTAAGCGATGTGTACATATTAACTCAGTTTGGGTTTGATTTTGGGTTTGATTTTTTTGGGAGCGGCAGATTGTGTTGCTTCCCCTTGCTCCTCATACAAATATTTTCTTCGGATTCTGTTAATGAGAAAAAGTTTCTGTTGAGTAAAACTTGAAGGATGTACCTGATCAAATAATTCCTTGAATTGATCAAAGGAGTCCCTGTCTCCATCCTCAAATTTCTTTGGGTCAATTTTTTTAGACTTTAAATATTCAACGAAATCTTGTCCTGAATTTGACTCAGTATCCATTTCAACAAATTTAACTGAAGTGGAATTCCTGAGACTACTTAATTTTGCTGTCAACAACATTTCCCCATGAATAAAATCCTTATTGTCGGTGCTTGCGGTCAGCTTGGAACGGAATTGACGATTAAGCTGCGAGCGTTAAAAGGAAAAGACAATGTAGTAGCCACTGACCTAAGAGGGCCTGTCGATCTCATCGCAGATGGACCTTTTGAGAAATTGGATATCCTGGATAAATCCCAATTCCATGATCTACTTAAAAAGTATGAGATAAAGGAAGTCTATCACCTTGCCGCCGTACTTTCAGCAAAGGGTGAGCAAGACCCTCAATTTGCATGGAGACTGAATATGGAAAGCCTTATGACGGTTTTGGAAGCAGGAAAAGATATACTTGAAAAGGTTTATTGGCCAAGCTCTATCGCAGTGTTCGGTCCAGGCACTCCAAAGCAAAATACGCCGCAACATACAACCATGGATCCAAATACGGTATATGGTATAAGCAAGCTTGCAGGGGAAAGATGGTGTGAATACTATCATGGGAAATATGGAGTAGATGTTAGAAGCTTAAGGTATCCAGGGCTCATTGGGTATAAAGCACTTCCAGGCGGTGGTACAACAGACTATGCCGTCGATATCTTTCACAAAGCAATTGCCGGTGATCCTTTTGAGTGTTTTTTGGATGAAAATACTACGTTACCAATGATGTATATGGATGATGCAGTCAAGGCAACGATTGACCTGATGGAGGCCCCAGTAGAAAGCATCAAAGTCAGAAGTAGCTACAATGTGGCAGCAATGAGTTTTTCACCTGCAGAAATCACTAAAGAAATTCAAAAATACTATCCTGATTTCGCCATAACATACTCCCCAGATTTCAGGCAACAAATTGCGGAAAGCTGGCCATCAAGCATTGATGATAGTGTTGCTCGCTCAGATTGGGGATGGAATAATGCGTTTGATTTGCCTGAATTAGTCGAGATAATGCTCACGCACTTAAAGCGAGAAATCGTTTTTGATTAACACATTTTTGCTTTTCTTTCCATCCGATTTAACTAACCAACCATGGAAACCTATAATAATCTTCTTTTAGAGCTTACTGATGGTATTTTAACGATTACCATCAACCGGGAAAGCAAGATGAATGCGCTGAACCAGGAGACCATGAAGGAGATAGGTGAAGCATTTCACTACGTATACGACAACCCAAAAGACATACGAGGAGTGATCTTGAAGGGAGCTGGTGAAAAAGCCTTCGTGGCAGGTGCCGATATCAGTGAGTTTTCTGGTTTGAATGAATTGAATGCCAGAAAATATGCAGAAGAAGGCCAAGAAATTTTCCAATCGATCGAATCTTGCCACACCCCTGTGATAGCAGTAATCAACGGTTTTGCGCTCGGTGGTGGCTGTGAATTAGCTATGTCTGCACACATGAGAGTGGCTACAAAATCAGCCAAATTCGGACAGCCAGAAGTTAACCTTGGTCTTATCCCTGGATATGGAGGCACACAAAGATTGACGCATCTGATTGGAAAGGGAAGAGCCTATGAATACCTCATGAGCGCTGATATGCTCTCTGCGGAAATGGCGTTGGAGTATGGACTAGTCAACTATGTTGAAGAGGATGTCGAATCAGCACTTAACAAAGCCAAAGAGATTCTAAAAAAGATCGCAACAAAAGCCCCTGTAGCCATTGGACTTGTTGTTGATTCTGTAAATGCCAATTATGAAGACGGATCAAACGGGTACCAAACAGAAGCCAACTCTTTTGCTAGATGCTTTGCTACTGAAGATTTCAAGGAAGGTGTTGATGCTTTTTTGAACAAACGCCCAGCTAATTTTAAAGGAGAGTAGATATTGTCGTTGCTCAAGAAGCTAGCCGGTCAAACAGCAATTTATGGTTTAAGCAGCGTATTAGGTAGAACGCTTAATTACCTACTGGTCCCACTCTATACATCTGTTTTTGCTCCTGGTGAATATGGAGTGGTTACTGAGCTTTATGCATATGTAGCCTTTCTAAACATTCTATATATCTACGGGCTCGAAACTGCGTATTTCCGTTTCACAACGAGTTCAACTTCGAAGGGCGCATTTAATATTGCGTTTACAAGTATCCTGATTACCTCAGTAGTCCTTTCGGGTAGTATCTATCTCTTAT
>JANQST010000029.1 GCA_028279155.1 Cyclobacteriaceae bacterium | reverse complement strand
TACGCACTCTTTAAACCCAGTAAATCCGGATAACGCTTGCACCCTCCGTATTACCGCGGCTGCTGGCACGGAGTTAGCCGGTGCATATTCTTATGGTACCTTCAAGAGTCCTCGCAAGGACTTTTTTATTCCCATACAAAAGCAGTTTACAACCCTGAAGGCCTTCATCCTGCACGCGGCATGGCTGGTTCAGGCTTGCGCCCATTGACCAATATTCCCTACTGCTGCCTCCCGTAGGAGTCTGGCCCGTATCTCAGTGCCAGTGTGGGGGATCATCCTCTCAGAACCCCTACTGATCATCGCCTTGGTGAGCCGTTACCTCACCAACTAACTAATCAGACGCATGCCCATCCTATACCAATAAATCTTTAATCATAAAGAGATGCCTCTTCATGATACTATGGAGTATTAATCCGAGTTTCCCCGGGCTATCCTCCTGTATAGGGTAGGTTGCATACGCGTTACGCACCCGTGCGCCGGTCGCCATCTAGTACAAGTACTAATGCTGCCCCTCGACTTGCATGTATTAGGCCTGCCGCTAGCGTTCATCCTGAGCCAGGATCAAACTCTCCATTGTATATAAATCTTAATGTATTGTTTAAACCCGGCTACTAACCTCAAATAGAATATTAAGGTTGGAGCTATTTTTTGCTACATAGTTTACATCTGTTCAAAGAACTTTTGCCTGACTTTTCAAGCAATGTGAGTCAAAAATTTTTCAAGATTTTTAGCTCTTTTTTCAGCCTTCCTTCCGAAAGCGGACGCAAAGATAGAACTATTATTTTTCTAACCGCAAGCTTTTCAGAAAATTATTTAAAAAAATTTTTAGGCTTTTTTTCGGTCCAGAAACTTTTTTCCGAAGCGGACGGCAAAGATAACAAAAGCCAAGATTTCCACGAACCTGAAATCTCTTTTTTCTAGATTTTTTTAAGTACGGTTTCCTTTCTATCTGGCCCTAAGGAAATTAGGCTCACTGGAGTCTTTACTTTACCCTCAATGGTCTCCACAAATTGCTTGAGTTTTGATGGTAAACTTTCAAAGTTATCATAGGAATCTAACGTCCAACCTTCCAGACTTTCATTCACTGGCTCGTAACTATCTGTGTAAATAAATGGAAATTCCTCTGTCTGTTCACCATCCTTAATATAGGCATTACACATTTTAACCGTATCGATCCCTGAAAGGACATCAGCTTTCATCATGAACAATTGAGTGACTCCATTAAGCATGCAGGAATAGTTGAGTGCTGGAATATCTAACCATCCACACCTTCTTGGCCTTCCAGTAGTAGCGCCAAATTCGTTCCCAAGTTTTCTCAGGCTCTCTCCTTCTTCACCAAACAACTCTGTTGGAAATGGGCCGCTCCCTACTCGAGTGCAATAGGCTTTAAAAATTCCAAAGACCTGGTCGATCTGTTTTGGGGCAATGCCTAGGCCGGCGCAAGCGCCTGCTGTTGTTGTGTTGGAGCTTGTCACAAATGGATAGCTGCCAAAATCTATGTCGAGTAAAGTCCCTTGTGCTCCTTCCGCTAAAACTTTCTTCCCTGTACTAATGGAATCATTAATGAAATATTCTGTACTTAATACTTGAAATGATCGCATCAAATCTAGACTTTCGAAAAATTCCTTTTCAGCTTCGCTGTGATCTTCATTAAATCCTAAGCGATCAAGAATTGAAAGATGTTGTTCCTTAAGCTTTGTATATCTGGTATCAAAATCCGGTTCGATTATATCTCCGATTCTCAACCCATGTCTTCCGACTTTATCCTGATAGGTCGGACCAATGCCTCTTAAGGTTGATCCAATTTTTTCGTTCCCCTTGGAAATTTCCAACGCCTTGTCCAAAAGCTTATGAGTTGGTAGTATCAGCTGGGCTTTGTTTGATAGTAACAGAGAAGATTTCAAATCCAAATTATATGGACCAAGCTCTTCAATCTCTTTTTGAAATACTATAGGATCTATAACTACTCCATTTCCGATGACATTTTTTATCTGCTCGTGAAATATGCCAGATGGAATTTGATGCAATACATGCTTTTTCCCATCAAACTCTAGTGTATGACCAGCATTGGGTCCACCCTGAAATCGAGCAACCACATCATATTTAGGCGCTAGAAAATCAACAGCTTTTCCTTTTCCTTCATCCCCCCACTGGAGACCAAGGAGTACATCAACTTTCGACATGCTTATTTGATCTTTTGCAAAACTTCATCCTCGGATGTCGCAATATTAAATATTGCCTGAAGCTTTGTCATGATAAGAAGTTTATCAACATGCTCCGATGGGTTTATTAAGTAGAGGTCACCACCTTTATTTCTAAATTTTGTTAGAAGCGTAATCAACACTCCTATTCCACTACTATTTATATAGCGAACATCAGAAATATCTAGCAAGCAGTAGTTGGTTCCATTAGACAATACATCATTTGCAAGATCGACGAGCTCCGGGCCATTGTTTTCCCCAATTAAATCTCCTGAGAAATTAAGCCTCAAAATATTATCTGAAACTTCTTGTGTATATGTCATGCTGATAGTTTGTTTTCACAGTTTTTCTTGGTGCAACTTCCGTAAAGAATTAACGAATGATGTAGAACATTGAATTGCAAAAGTTGACCAACGGTATTTTGAATATTTTGTATACGTGGATCACAGAACTCATGTACTTTATTGCATTCTGTACATATAAGGTGATCGTGTTGTTTGAACCCATATGATTTCTCAAACTGGGCAAGGTTCTTTCCGAATTGATGTTTAGTCACCAAATCACAATCGACTAGTAAGTCCAGAGTATTATAGACAGTAGCCCTACTCACTCTATAATTCTTGTCCTTCATACTAACGTAGAGTGCTTCAACATCGAAGTGTCCATCTTTTGAATAGATCTCTTCAAGAATAGCAAAACGTTCAGGTGTTTTCCTTAGGTTCTTTGTTTCAAGATGCGCTTGAAATATTTTTTTTACTTCTTCGAGTGTATCCTCCGCAACCATTTTACAAATATAAGTGATGCATGATCCTGTTTAATCTAATCTTGACACTTTAACTACGCCTTGAACCTTTTCAAGTTTCTTAATAAGGGTACCAATATGATTGGTGTCTTCAACATATAACTGGATATTCCCTTCAAAAATTCCCCCTTCAGTATTGATAGACAGGGATCTCATATTCACCTTCAATTCGGATGAAATGACGTTGGATACATCGCTAATCAAACCAATGCGATCAGTTCCAATAATAGACAATGCAGCCTCAAATGAATGCTTCCTCGATGAAGCCCATTTCGCTTTAATAATTCTATACCCGTATTTAGACAAGAGTTCTGGAGCATTTGGGCAGGTTGTTCGATGTATTTTGACACCATCACTAACTGTAATGAAACCAAAAACATCATCACCTGGAATTGGATTACAACATTTTGAGAATTTGTAATCAACGATGTTAAGGTCGTCACCAAGCAATAGTAGATCGTTGTCCTTCGTTCTCGACTTCTTTAGTTTTTCTTCTAGCTGATTTATTTGATCAACACCCTCCGAAACACTTGGCTTTTTCTTTTCTTCCTTCTTAAATGACTTTATAAGTGAGTGGTCAATTTTACCAGTTCCGATAAGAAAAAACAGGTCTGGTACTGATTTTGCCTCAAAGAAGTCAGCTATGCGTTGAAGATTATCTTGGTGATACTCCATTTTAAGCTGTTTCAATTTCCGCTTTACTATTTCTTTTCCTTCATCAATGATGCCTTTCCGTTCTTCTTTTAGCGCATCCTTGATTTTGGACTTAGCTTTAGAACTAACAACGTATTGAAGCCAGTTTTCATTTGGTCGTTGTTTTTTGGAAGTAAGAATTTCAACCTGATCTCCGTTCTTTAACTTGAAATTCAGTGGCACTAATTTCTGATTGACTTTAGCTCCAAGGCAATGTGATCCTACTTCGGTATGAATATCAAATGCAAAGTCAAGAGCAGTTGCTTCCGCAGGTAATGTTATCAGGTCACCTTTGGGAGTAAATACAAAAACCTCATCCGAATAAAGGTTTGATCTAAAGTCATCAATGAATTCTATCGCACTTCCATCATTCTGCTCAAGAATCTCACGGACATTATCAATCCACATCTCCAAACCTGTCTCAACAGAATTATTGGAACCGTCCTTGTATTTCCAATGAGCTGCATAGCCTTTCTCAGCAATTTCATCCATTCGTTTGGTGCGTATTTGTACCTCCACCCATTGTCCTTTATCACTCATGACAGTGGTATGTAACGATTCATAACCATTGGCTTTGGGGATGCTGATCCAATCTCTCAATCGATCAGGGTTTGGCTGGTAATAGTCCGTGACGAAGGAATAGACTTGCCAGCAAAGTGACTTTTCCAATTCCAACGGAACATCTAGAATAATACGGACCGCAAAAAGGTCATAAACCTCTTCAAATGGGACAGCCTGTTTCTTCATTTTATTCCAGATGGAGTAGACAGATTTTGGACGGCCTTTTATTTCATAATCAACTTTAAGTTTTCCAAGGTTATCTTTAATTGGCTTGATAAAACTTCTTATGAACTTGCCTCTTGCATCTTTCGTTGCGTTAATTTTTTGAGTGATCTCATTATAGATTTCTAGCTCGCTGTATTTCAAATACAGGTCTTCCATTTCTGATTTGAAGGCATACAAGCCTAGACGATGAGCAAGCGGTGCATATAAATAAATGGTTTCGTTGGCAATTTTCAGCTGCTTATTCCTAGGCATGCTTTCGAGTGTTCGCATGTTGTGGAGTCGATCCGCTAGTTTTATGAGGATCACCCTTACATCATCTGAAAGAGTTAACAGCATTTTCCTGAAATTCTCGGCTTGTTGAGAACTTCCGTATTCGAAAACTCCAGAAATCTTTGTTAGGCCATCGATTATAGTAGCCACCTTTGAACCAAAGAGTCTTTCTATATCTCCTATTTCATAATCAGTATCTTCTACTACATCGTGAAGTAGTGCGGAGATTATTGAGGTTGTTCCTAAGCCGATCTCTGTAATGCATATCTCAGCCACTTCTAGAGGATGGAAAATGTACGGCTCCCCAGATTTTCTTCTCATTCCGCTGTGGGCTTCCATCGATGTATTGAAGGCTTTTTTTATCAGCTTTGCATCACCCTCTTTTAGAATAGGTTTTGCTTTACGTAACATTCGGCGATAGCGGCGAATAATCTGTTTTCGTTCTTCTTCTAAATCTTCTTCAACAACCATTTACTAATTACTTTCATCAACCTTGCTCAATAAAAAATATTCCCTAAATTTGCGTTCCAATTTTTTCGATGCTTTCAATTTTGCAACGAAAGAATAGGCGGATGTGGCGAAATTGGTAGACGCACTAGACTTAGGATCTAGCGCCGCGAGGCATGGGGGTTCGAGTCCCTCCATCCGCACATCAAAATAACCCTCTTTCCTGATCCCGATGGCTATCGGGACGCGTAAGGGGGTTTTTACTTTATAACAACCAAACATTAAAACGTTGGAGATTTCTTTTGACAAAACGGATAAAACACAAGGCCTAATTAAAATTAGCCTAAAGAGGGCTGATTTTCAACCCGGTGTTGATCAAAAAATTAAGGAGTATAGCAGAACCGCTAATATTAAAGGATTTCGAAAGGGAAAAGTTCCTGCTGGGATGATCCGAAAAATGTATGGTTCAGCATTGATTGTTGAAGAAATCAATAAGCTAGTTTCTGACAAGTTGAATAGCTATTTACGAGAAGGCGAAACTCAATTTCTTGGTGAGCCATTGCCAGAAAAATCAGATGATTCCTATGACTGGGAAAATCAAGAAGATTTTGAATTCAACTATCAAATTGGATATGCTCAACCATTCGAATTGAAAGTCGATAAAAAACTTAAGATAGAAAAGTACTCTATTAAGGTGGATGATTCCGTGATTGATGAAACCGTAGAAAATCTTCAAAGGCAATTTGGTGAAATGGAAAATCCCAATGTGAGCTCAGAGAAGGATACATTGTATGGTCAGGCCACAAACTCGGATGGTCTACTTGATCAGGAAATAAGCATTGATTTGCGAGACATTGAAAAATCTTCTCTCAAAAAGCTAGTAGGGATTGGAGTAGACACAAACGTTCAGCTAGATATAAGAAAGAGTTTCAAGAATGAAAATGCGATTAAAAATCAACTTCGAATCAACGAGGACGATTTTAAAAAGCTAAAAAAATTCGATTTCCAATTAAAGGGTATCAATCACCACAAGCTAGCTCCTGTAGATCAAACGCTCTTTGACAAATCTTTTGGCGAAGGTCAAGTGAAAGATGAGCAGGAATTCAGAATCAAAATTCAACAGGCTGTCTCTAAGAACTATGAATCTGAGAGCGAGAAATTCTTTGAAATCCAACTCATCGAGCGACTTGCTGAAAAAGCTAAAATTGAATTGCCGGATGAATTCTTAAAAAAGTGGCTTCTTAAAACAAATGAAAATCTGACAGAAGACCTATTGGATTTGGAGTATGGAACCTACGCAAAAGAGTTGCGATGGTCTTTGATCAGAAACAAAATTTTAAAAGATCAAGAAATCAAAGTAGAGCATGAAGATGTGACGAATGAAGCTAAGGAACTCATCAAACAACAGTTTGCTGGTTCAGGTCTTCCTGAGATGAACGATCAGCTGGATACTTTCGCTAATAACTATTTGCAAGCTGAAAATGGTGAGAATTATATGAAGGTTTTTAACAAAGTTCAGGGCAATAAGGTCATCGAATTTATCAAAGGTGAAGCCACAATAAAGGAAAAGCAGGTGAGTTTAGATGAATTTAGAAGGCTCTAAGAGGAACTAAGACTCATCGAAAACAGTTACAAATAAGTCTCTAATAACTAGGGACTTTTTTATTTTTACAGCATTCTTAAAATTAGAAAATGATAAATACCGAAGAACTAAGAAAATTCGCAGTTAAAGATCAGAACATTAGCGGCACAGCTTTTGATGACTATGTTCATCATGTTGAATCGATGACCCGATCGGTAATAGAAGAACGTCCTACAAGGTTTGCCGAAATTGATGTTTTTTCCAGACTGATCATGGACCGCATCATTTTCTTAGGTATGCAGGTAGAGGAAAATATCGCTAATATCATTACAGCTCAATTGTTGTTTCTTGAATCAGTTGACTCCAAGAAGGACATTCTTCTTTATGTAAACAGCCCTGGAGGGTCTGTGTATGCAGGGCTTGGCATGTATGATACCATGCAATATGTAGGCCCTGATGTAGCTACTATTTGTACTGGGATGGCTGCTTCCATGGCCGCCGTATTGCTTGCAGGTGGTGCAGAAAAGAAAAGATCAGCGCTCCCACATGCCCGGATAATGATCCACCAACCAAGTGGAGGTATGCAAGGACAATCTCGGGACATGGAAATTACTTTGAAGCAAATGCAGGAACTGAGGAAAGATTTGTATGAAATTCTTTCCAAACATTCAGGCAAATCGTATAAAGAAATAGAGAAGGACTCTGATCGAGATTATTGGATGCGTGCAGAAGAGGCAAAATCCTATGGATTGATTGATGAAGTTCTTGTAAAAAACTAACTATTATGGCTCAGGTTACGTGCAGTTTTTGTGGGAGAAATAAAAAGGATGTAGATCTAATGATCTCTGGCATCCATGCACATATTTGTGACAAATGCATAGCCCAGGCACAACAAATTCTGAACGAAGAGCTAAAAACAACTTCCGACACTGAAGCGCCAAACTTCAAATTGATCAAGCCAGCTGATATGAAAGCTCATTTGGATGAGTTTGTGATTGGTCAGGATGAAGCCAAAAAATATATATCAGTTGCTGTTTACAATCATTACAAGCGCTTGATGCAGAAAAATGATACCGATGATATCGTTATTGAAAAATCCAATATTGTCATGGTTGGACAGACAGGTACGGGCAAAACATATTTAGCTAGAACATTAGCAAAGATTTTGCAAGTCCCATTCTGTATTGCAGATGCTACAGTATTAACTGAGGCTGGTTACGTCGGTGAAGACGTTGAAAGCATCTTAACACGATTGTTACAATCTGCCAATTACGATGTGGATGCAGCTGAAAAGGGAATCGTCTATATCGATGAGTTAGACAAGATTGCAAGAAAATCTGATAACCCATCTATCACGCGAGATGTCAGTGGTGAGGGTGTGCAACAAGCATTGTTGAAATTACTAGAAGGAACCTCAGTGAATGTTCCACCTCAAGGTGGAAGAAAGCACCCGGATCAGAAAATGATCACTGTCAACACTGAGCACATCCTTTTCATCTGTGGAGGAGCCTTTGATGGTATTGAAAGGCATATTGCAAATCGATTAAATACTAAACCTATTGGATTTGCCAGTGATAATGATTTCAACTCAGGCGTGATTGACAAAGAAAACCTATTGCAATACATCACCGCACAAGACATTAAGAGCTACGGACTAATACCCGAATTAATTGGGCGGCTCCCGGTGCTCACGCATCTTGATCCTTTGAATGAAGATGCATTAAAGCAAATCTTGACTGAACCTAAGAATGCCTTGATCAAACAGTACACTAAACTGTTTGAAATGGAGGACGTAAAGCTTGAAATCAAGGATAAGGCATTAGACTATATTGTTGGCAAAGCACTCGAATTTAAGCTTGGTGCTAGAGGATTAAGATCAATATGTGAAGCAATTATCACTGACGCCATGTTTGAATTGCCATCCAACAAAGACATAAAAGAGATTGTCATCACCAAAGATTACGCAACCGAAAAGTTTGAGAAATCTAAGTTTAACAAGCTAAGAGCTGCTTGATTCTAAAAAGTCAACCATGATTTGCGCAGCTTTTTTTGAAGCCCTTTCGTGCCCTATTCTATTTTTGATACTTTGGTATTCATCCAGGATCGAGGAACAATATTGCTGATCCTCAAGGATCAAGTGAAGTTCTTTCAAGATTTCTTTGGGATCATTTTGAAATTCTCTGATCACTTCCTTTCCAGCGAGAATATTAATGAGTGAAGTCCTTTTTTGACTCCTAAATATGTGCAAGCCTCTTTTGGACACCTGAACAGCTACTTGTGGACAATTCATAAATGCAGCACTAAGACTTGCATGACTTGAACTGGTAATTGCAACATTGCATTCTTTCATCAGTTCATACGAACTTCCGACATGGACAACAATATTTGATAAATTGAATTTTTGGATGAAAGTGGTATTTGCTTTTTCTACTGAGATATGAAACTTGAAATTTTCTGCACCCTTTGCTGTCCTTTGAATCAACCGAATGAGTGATTTGTTGGCTAATCTATCTCCAAATGATACTGCTACATTGACTTCCCTATCATTTAGCGACAAGTCACTGTTGAATGAATGGTCTTTGATTAAGTCATGAAGAGGATTTCCTACGAAGTGAAAGCCTTTTGAATTGATGTTTTGATTGGGTGGGTATGTTAACAAAGTCAAATCTGCGACTAGATCTGATGCATTATAATTCAGCTTATAATAACATGTTTTGATTTTCCTTTTTTTGGCATAAGAAATTAGATTCTTATTGGATCCATCAGCCCCTATAAAAACCACAATATGTGGATTGAACTTTCCTAAGGACTTTTTGAAGTGTCGAAGTGGAAGTGGGAAATATAGGCGTTCAACTTCTTTTCTTACATCTCTAAGCTCAATCTGATCAATTAATTTATCACCAACTTCAGCTCCAAATTTTTTATCAGAAACAATCAAATATTTCATTCACCGCATTTCTTGTATTCAGGGGCAAGTCTACAACTTTCATTAAGAACACCACCTTCTCTAAGAAAAAATAAAAAAAGGGTGCCCATTGGGCACCCTTTTAATTGTTCAGTATCTAGACTATTAATGAAATGGCAATACAGCAGCGTCTGCTTTGTTAGCAGCAAGTATTGCATTCACATTGTGAGTGATCACACAAGTTTCTGCTCCTGGCGTGCTTGCATCGTAAGTGATAGCATCCATGTTAGTAGGAAGGAAAGCTGGAATTGCAGCAGTAATATCACTTGAAGTAATATTAGCATTAGACAATTGCTCAACTTCTGAAACCGGAAGCTTAATTCCAAGGTCCACCCATCTTCTTCCTTCTGCGATGAAGATCTCTTGTCTCATCAAATACAAAGCTTCCAGGTAATCATCCTCAGTAACCAATGCATCAATATCTGCATCAACCAAAGAAGTTCCAGAAATAACCGGAACAGTAACTGGAGCGGTTCTGTCAAGAACAAGTCCTGCTCTGGCAGCTTCACCAGCAAATGAAACAGTTGCTGTTGTTACATCTGGTCTATTAAATGTGCTTGTTGTAGCATCATTTGTACGTCCTTCAACAGAATCATCGAATGT
>JANQST010000026.1 GCA_028279155.1 Cyclobacteriaceae bacterium | reverse complement strand
ACTGGCATTATTACGCATCATTTCTGGAAGAATTTACCCAACGAGGAGTAGTAGAGAATGAAGAGATCTTCAAATCGAACTACAAGGATGCAGATGAATTTTGCTGCCTGTTTGTGATAGACGAGCAATTCACCAACTTCGTATTTGTTCCCTATCCAATTGATTAAGTGGATCTAGATTTTTCAATCGAAAGAAACAAAAATCTCCTTACTTAATAATCATCCGAAGACTAGATTCGTATTTGCCATTTACACGTATTGCTAGCGTATATATTCCTGGATTGTATTCATTGAGATACAGCACCTTAAGGTTAGAAGGACCACACACTGTGGAAGGGAAGTGAGAAATTTCTTTTCCAGCTAAATCCAAAATGGTAAACCCAACAGTTGATTGTGGATCCAATTGATCTGGCATTAAGACTCGAATAATTTTGTCTTTTACAGGATTGGGATACACCCGGAATTGTTTTCGAATTTCATCAAAACCCAATGCATCATCTTCTTCCACGACAATAAATTGGCCCATCATACCTCCATCTTCATGAGGTAGAATATGGCAGTGATACATGTAAGGAACCTCTGGATCTGCGAAATCTTCAAATTTTGTGATGAAGCGCACAGATTGATTCCCTTCGACAAGGACGACATCTTTCAGTCCTTGTTCATTCAACGGAGGCGCAACACCATTTTTGTCAAGGATGTAGAATTGTATGTCGTGAATATGAAATGGGTGAGCAAGGTTAGTGTTGTTAGTTATTGTCCATATTTCAATATCATCCAGTGTCACAGTTTCGTTAACAAAGTCGATATCGAACAAGGCGTTATCCAGACTAAATGGGTTGCCTGGGCCACCCCCATCCATAGTTATTGTGCGTTCATAATCAGCTTCATTCTCATTCCATGGAGTATGCGTGGATAATGCCATTGAAATATTTGTAATCGGATTAGCGGTTTGAGCTCCCACTCGAATTTCCAAAAATTCAGTATCCTGACCATCAAATCCCTGAGCGCCACCTCCACCACCTCCTGGAATTCCTGGACCAAATTCAGAAGCATAAGTAATCATACTCAATGTTGATCCATTTTCCGATGAAAAATCTACCACAAGCTCTGCTCGTTCTCCGGAAGCCAATCGTACCCTGTTTAACTGGACTGGGGCCGTAAGTAAGCCACCATCCGAACCAATTTGATAAAACATTCGATTATCTTCAAATCCAAGGTTTAGGACTCTTTCGTTTGATCCATTTATAACCCTAAACCGAACCATTTGTGATGGGACTTCCAAATAGGGATCAAGTGTTCCATTTACCATGAAGTGTGTGTCATTTCCCCTTTCGTCCAACTGATTTTGACCGTTAAAGCTTTTGCTTTGAATGATCAATGGGATATCGTCTTCTCCATATGTTCTTGGGAGAGTGAGGGCAGCTTCATCAGTAGATCGAACGATGATTAGTCCGGCTGCTCCCTTAGTTACATGCTCGTTGGTTTTTTCATGAAGATGTGGATGATACCAAAAAGTTGTGGCACGATCCAATACGGTGAAATCGGGAGTCCAGGCGGTACCAGCTGCAATAACTGTATGTGGACCACCATCAACTTCCGGCGAGACATGCATTCCATGCCAGTGAACAGTGGTAGATTCACTCAAGTCATTGTTAACAGTAATGTCAATGGCATCACCTTGATTGAAAATCAAGGTAGGACCCAGAAAATCTCCGTTAAAACCAATCGTTTGGGTGGTCTGACCAGCGAAGAACTGACGTGTTGATTCATCAATGGTTAATTCGAATGTTGTTCCCTCTAAAGTGGAAGGAATAAATAGTTCTGTATTGAATTGCGCAAGAAGTAAGTTGGGAAAGAGAAGCAGGATAAGTTTTTTCATAGCAATAAGTTAGATGACATTTTGCTTATGATCTTGTGATGAGCTTAGAATTCCCTACTTATGACGCTCTAGCAGCTTGCTTTCGATTTCTTTTAATTCAAGTCCTTGATCTGTTAACAACACCAATAAATGATACAAAAGATCGGAGGTTTCCTCAGCAAGTAATTCTTTGTTTTTATCCATTGCCTCAAGAATCACTTCTGTCGCCTCTTCGCCTACTTTTTGAGCGATTTTTTTGGTCCCTTTTTTGAATAGTTCAGAAGTGTAGGACTTTTGAGATGGCTTGTTTTTTCGTTCCTGAATGATTTGCTGTAATTCATGCAAAAAACCCTGAGGCTCTTTTTCTCCAAAACATGAGAACGTTCCCTTATGACACGTTTCACCCTCAGGAATAACCTTGATTAAATAAGTGTCTTTATCGCAATCTTCTTGAATGGAAACCACGTTGAGGAAATTACCTGAAGTTTCACCTTTAGTCCAAAGTCGCTGTTTTGATCTACTATAAAAGGTGACCTTGTTTTCTTTCTTGGTCTTTGCCAATGATTCATCATTCACGTAGCCAAGCATGAGGACTTGTCCTGTTAGTGAATGTTGGATAATGGCTGGTACAAGCTCATTCATCGTACTTCAATTTTTTGATTTTTCAAATAGCTTTTCAATTCAGGAATCGGAATTTCACCAAAGTGGAAGACGCTAGCAGCCAAGGCTCCAGTAGCTCTGGTTTGCTGAAAGACAGCCGAAAAATGTTCTTTGGCGCCTGCGCCTCCTGAGGCAATAACTGGAATGGTTAACAGGTCCGTCATTTGGTTTGTTAGTTCAATCGCAAATCCAGCTTTGGTCCCATCGTGTTGCATGGAAGTCAAGAGAATTTCTCCAGCACCCAATTCTTCAACTCTTTTTGCCCACTCCAGTACATTTAGTTCGGTGGCTTCTCTTCCACCTTTCACGAACACCTTCCATTGGCCATCAACAACTCCAGCATCAATTGCCACAACCAAAAACTGGCTCCCAAATTCAGTAGAAATTTCCTTAACAAGATCAGGGTTTCGAACAGCCGCAGAGTTTACACTTATTTTGTCGGCGCCTGCATCAAGAAGTTTTTTTGCATCTTCCACAGAACTTATTCCACCACCTACGGTAAAGGGAATGTTTATTTCCTTGGAAATGTGTCTTACGAGTTCAGCAAAAGTTTTTCTGCCTTCGATCGTTGCAGTGATGTCAAGGAAAACCAATTCGTCTGCTCCTTCTTGAACATATCTTTTTGCCAGCTCTACAGGATCTCCGGCATTTCTGATATCAACAAAATTGACCCCTTTAACCGTTTGCCCATCTTTGATGTCGAGGCATGGTATGATGCGTTTTTTTAGATTCATTTTTTACCTATTCTCAACTCACCCCTAACCCCTCTCTTCCGAAGAGAGGGGAAGAATTTCTGAGAAATTCAGGGGTGAGTTAAATTTTCTAGTTCTTTTAAACTTATTCTGCCTTCATAAATCGCCTTTCCTACAATTGTGCCTTCTAGTCGCAACTCTTTTAATCGAACTAAGTCCTCAATGGACGAAATACCACCACTAGCAATCAACTTCAGCTCTGGCAATTCATTCAATATCTTTGCATATAGCTCAAATGACGGGCCTTCCAGCATTCCATCCTTGGCTATATCTGTAGAAATCACGTATTCAATTCCTTTTTCTGTATAATTCTGTATGAAGTCCTCAATTTTTTGATCGGTACCTTCCTGCCATCCGGATACAGCAATTTTTCCCTCTTGCACATCTGCTCCAAGAATAATCTTTTTCGATCCATAGTCCATTACCCACGATTCAAAAAGAGATGGATCCTTTACAGCAACGCTGCCTCCTGTGATTTGATTTGCTCCACATTCAAAAGCGATTCTCAAATCATCATCCGTTTTTAATCCGCCACCAAAATCTATGGTTAACTCTGTTCTTGTTGCGATCTTTTCTAAAACCTTCCAGTTCACAATATGACTGGCCTTGGCTCCATCGAGATCCACCAGGTGCAAGTATTGCAAGCCAGCTCCTTCGAATGATTTGGCTACTTCGATAGGGTCTTCATTGTATACTTTTTTAGTAGTGTAATCTCCTTTCGAAAGACGAACGCATTTTCCTTCAATGATGTCAATAGCGGGTATTATTCTCATGGTTCAATTCTTAAGAAGTTTTCCAAAAGCTTCTGTCCGACATCTGCTGATTTTTCAGGATGAAACTGAACTCCATAGAAGTTTTTCTTTTGCAAACCCGATGAAAAGGGAAGGATGTAATCTGTAGTGGCAATGGAATCAGGCCCGACTTCAACAAAATAACTGTGCACAAAGTACATGCTGTCAAGCGCAGAGATTCCCTCAAACAAAACCCCACTGTGCGATAGGAAATTATTCCAGCCCATATGAGGAACTATCCCGTCTTCTGGAAATCTTCGAACCGTTTCATCAAAAATCCCAAGACATTTGGTTTCGTTCTCCGAAGAATACTCACACATGAGTTGCATTCCCAGACATATCCCAAGAAAGGGCTGGTTCAAAGATTTGAGTACTTCATCAAGTCCTCTTTCTTCGAGGTATTTCATTGCAGAGCTTGCTTCACCTACTCCAGGAAAAATCACCTTATCTGCTAATCTCAATTCTTTCGGATCATCCGTCAAGAGAGATTCTACACCTATTCTGTCAAGTGCATTTATAACTGACCGAATGTTTCCCGCATTATATTTTACTACAGCTACCAAAATTCGTAATTGTTAATTCGTAATTTCTAATTCTATAAAACTCCCTTCGTTGATGGTAAAACCCCACTGTCATCCTTTCTCACAGCCATCTTTATCGCCCTGGCAAAAGCCTTGAAAATCGATTCGATCTTATGGTGATCGTTATCACCTTCAGCCTTAATGTTCAGGTTGCATCTGGCAGTATCTGAAAATGACTTAAAGAAATGTGAAACCATTTCAGTTGGCATATCACCAACATGAGTGGATTTAAGCTGGGCATCGCATTCCAGCCATGGCCTTCCACCAAAATCAATAGCAACCTGTGCAAGACAGTCATCCATTGGTAAGAGAAATCCATACCGTTCAATTCCCTTTCGATCTCCCAATGCATTATCAAAAGCTGTCCCTAGCGCTAACGCTGTGTCTTCAATTGAATGATGCGGATCAATGTGGAGATCACCCTTTGTTTGAATTTGCAACCCAATCGCTCCGTGTCTAGCAATTTGCTCTAGCATATGATCAAAGAATGGAATTCCGGTATTTACAGAACTATTAGATGGATCGTCCAGGTTGACTTTCACAAGAATTTGTGTCTCAGATGTGCTTCGTAAACATTGACCAGTTCTTCCTGCGGAGCTATAATTTTCATTTTTCAAGGCTGATAGTAACCGATCATTTTCCTCTGGAGTGCCAACAGTTATTCTTAGCGCGTTTTCTATTTGTTTCGAACGATCTCTAACAACAATTCCATTTTTTGTAAGTGATTCATAGACTGTTTTCGCATTATCAAATTCTACGAGTAAAAAATTTGCTTCTGAAGGATAAACGTTCTTAACTCCATTGATTTTAGGAAGAGCTTCTCTCAATCTTTTTCGCTCTTCAATTATGATATTTACTTGTTTTTGTATTTCATCGGGTCGCTTGAGTGCATCAATCGCTTTTTGTTGAGTTAGGGTATTGACATTATATGGAGGCTTCACCTTGTTCAATACCTCAATGATCTTGACATCCCCAATGCCGACTCCAAGTCGAATGCCGGCTAACCCAAGTGCCTTGCTGAATGTTTGTATGGTGAATAGGTTGGGAATGTTTTCCTGAATGAAACTTCTCTCCGCAAAGTCAACGTAGGCTTCATCAATAACCACGATTCCTTTAAAACCTGCACAGATCTGGAGAATAGCTTCTTTGTCAAGTGAGTTTCCCGTTGGATTGTTTGGGGAACAGATAAAGATGAGTTTGAGATTGGGATCGCTGAGTTTGGGCATTAATGACTCAAAATCAATTTGGAAATCTTCATTCAAATGTTCTTCGACAACATCTACATTATTGATGTTTGCACAAACCTTGTACATGCCAAAAGTTGGAGGAAAGATCAGGATGCGATCTAGGCTAGGTTCACAAAAAGCACGAATAAGCAAATCAATCAATTCGTCGCTTCCATTTCCAAATATCAATTGATCTGATTCAACATTCCTGAATTTTGAGAATGCTCTTTTTAACTCGGTCATCTCAGCATCGGGATATCTGTTCAGACCGAATCCAAAAGGATTTTCATTTGCGTCTAGCGAAATTTCAGCTAGCCCATCAAATTCATCCCTGGCACTCTTGTAAGGTTTTAGTGTCTTAATATTTGGGCGTATTAATTTTTCTAGTTCAAACATTACTTAATCTTTTTAAATCTAACCGAAACAGCATTCTTGTGACCTTCTAAACCCTCGGCTTCAGCCATTTTTTCAATTGCTGAACCCAAATTATCAATTCCTGTTTTAGTTAATTTTTGAAAGGTGATTTTTTTCATGAAACTATCCAGCGATACTCCGCTGTAAGACTTTGCGTATCCGTTCGTGGGCAGTGTGTGATTCGTGCCGCTTGCATAGTCGCCAGCACTTTCACAACTCCAATTACCGAGAAAGACACTTCCAGCATTGATCACTTTTTCAGCAAGTTCATTGCTATTGGTCGTGGCAATAATCAAATGTTCCGGAGCGTAAGCGTTGCTGAATTCCATCGCTTCATCCAAGGTGTCGACCAAAATGGTCCGGCTGTTTTTAAGTGCGTCGACAGCAATTCCTTTTCTCGGAAGAGTTTCAAGTTGTTTTTCTGTTTCGGCAGTCGCTTTCCTAATCATCTCCTCAGAATCAGAAATTAGTACCACTTGACTGTCGCGACCGTGCTCAGCCTGACTTAAGAGAT
Source organism: Cyclobacteriaceae bacterium (assembly GCA_028279155.1). Classification (GTDB taxonomy): domain Bacteria; phylum Bacteroidota; class Bacteroidia; order Cytophagales; family Cyclobacteriaceae; genus Ekhidna. The sequence goes on along the minus strand of JANQST010000026.1, from coordinate 1,629 downwards.
CTGCAGCAACAAATTCGGGATCAGCTGAATCATCGGCGATAATCAATACCTCACTTGGTCCGGCTGGCATGTCGATGGCAGTTCCGGCTTTTTGTGCTTGCTGTTTTGCTTCTGTCACAAACTGGTTACCAGGGCCGAATATTTTATCAACCTTGGGAACCGATTCACTTCCATAGGTCATCGCTGCTATGGCTTGAGCTCCGCCTGTTAGAAAAACACGGTTGATACCCAGATACTTGCATGTCCAACCAATAATGGCATTCAATTCAGGTTCTTTTTGAGGTGGAGTGCACACTATGATCTCTTTACATCCAGCAAGTTTTGCAGGGATGGCCAACATTAACAATGTAGAGAAAAGAGGCGCTGAGCCACCGGGAATATAGAGCCCTACTTTCTCGATTGGAACACTTTTTCTCCAACAGTTCACTCCCGGACTTGTTTCAATTTTTTCCTCCTCAATTTTTTGTGCCGCATGAAATTTGGAAATGTTGAACTCTGCTATTTTGATTGATTCCGCTAGTTCAGGATCAATGTTAAATTCTTTGTTTTGAAGATCAATCTTTATCGATTCTGTCCTGACTCCATCCAATTCTTGATTGAATTGGACAAGTGCTTCATCCCCATTTTTCATTACCTCGGACATGATCTGGGAGACATCAGCTTCCAATTTGGTAGAATCTTCGGTTGGACGCTGGCATAGATCATTCCATTGTGACGGATCAGGATATTTTATATTTTCCATTGTCAATTCTCAATTAATCAAACAATCATTTTTTCTATTGGACATACAAGGATTCCTTCGGCACCTTTTTCTTTCAACTGATCAATCACTTCCCAGAAATCGTCTTCACCGATCACACTATGGATACTACTCCATCCTTCTTCAGCTAATGGTAAAACAGTAGGGCTTCTCATACCAGGAAGCAAATCGATGATAGCATCCAGATTTTCATTCGGTGCGTTCAAGAGAATGTATTTGTTCTGCTTAGCACCCTTAGCCGCCTGAATCCGGAAAAGCAGTTTGCCAAGTAATTCCTTTTTCTCCAGTGAGAGCTTTGGATTGTTTATCAAAACAGCTTCACTTTTCATGACGACCTCTACTTCTTTTAATCCATTTGCAAGTAATGTGCTCCCTGTGCTGACAATATCAAAGATTCCGTCCGCCAGCCCAATTCCGGGTGCAATCTCAACACTTCCACTGATGGTTTCAACTTCAGCATCAATTGAGTTTTCTTCAAGAAAATTCTTCAGAATGGTAGGATAGCTAGTTGCAATCTTCTTTCCGGAAAACCAAGACAGATCGGAATAGCTTTCCTCCCTTCTGATAGCTAGAGACAACCTGCACTTTGAAAAATCAAGCCGGTTAATGATTTCAACGTCCTGATCTTTTTCCAAAACTTCGTTTTCACCAAGAATCCCAATGTCAGCAACACCTTCAGCAACATATTGTGGAATGTCATCATCACGGAGATAGAACACCTCCAATGGAAAATTGGTTGATGACGACATCAATTTTCCTCCATTATTGATCTTAATTCCACATTCCTTCAGAAGTTGAAGACTCTTCTCATTGAGTCTGCCTGATTTCTGAATGGCTATTTTCAGTACTTCTTTCATTTCTTTTGTTAT
>JANQST010000022.1 GCA_028279155.1 Cyclobacteriaceae bacterium | reverse complement strand
TGGTCTGACAGGACCAGAACTTCAAAAAACCTTATGGGAGAGAGAAAAATTACAACCAAGGTCGGTTGGAAATGAGCTCATGCGTCACTCCGTCCATATCTATAATTCAAAAGAAGAAATTGATAGAGCGCTTGATGTTATTCGATCTCTAGGTTAATACTCAATCATTGTAGACGCAAGAAGCATTCTCCTTGGATTGAATAGTAATCGGTTTTGGAATTCGCTGATCACTAAAAGTATTTTTGAAATCAGTGCCTCGAATAAATGTTATTCCTGCCTTAGCAATTTTAGCCATATCCGCTTCAGGAATGTCATAGAATATTTCATAGGACGTCAACTCTTTACCGAAATCCTCAATAGCAGTTGGATGTGCTGGTTGAACCGAGTTTATTCGGATTAACTCACCATCCTCTAGTCTGATTATCAGTTCGCTTTTTTCAGGGATTGTATGTTTGAACTCTCCGTAATCAGCAATTTCCACCCTGAATGTGTATTTCTTACCTACTCGTTGATAGTAGAAATAGTAGTAAGGAGTCACTCCAGTAATTGGTCCAGTTATTCTTGTTTTAATGGTCCTTATAATATCATCCGTAATTGGGTCCTTATCATCCACTTCAAACTTACAGCGCTGAGCCATTAGCTCTGCGGTACTAACTATAAGAAGCGCAAAGAATACTACCAGTTTTAAATTCATAGGTTATTCATCAAATAAATTCAGCCATAAAACTAAAACAACTCGATTTAGTGACATTCGGTTTCAATCCAAAAAACACTTAAGCTATCGTTTACCCATAGGAAAACAGAAAATCAACTTAATAGATCCTTCATTTCGGATCAGTGGCTTCTTCAATTCATTCTATTCCAACCAAGCAAAGACCTTTCCAATCTTCACAATTTTATCAATCACTAAAATTTATCTGAGTCTAAAAGTGAAAATCGCAAAAGCTTCTTTCATACCATTTGAATTAATCTTTTAAATTCGTCATTCATCCATTCGAATCCTCTATTTTTGTCACCTGCTTATTTACCGTTTTCACTGTCAATTTAATGCAGTTAACCAAGTTAGAACTTAAAGGCTTTAAGAGTTTTGCTGACAGAGTTGTAATCAACTTTGATGAAGGAATCACAGGAATTGTGGGTCCTAATGGATGCGGTAAATCCAACGTGGTAGACTCCATTCGATGGGTATTAGGTGAACAAAAAACACGAGTACTCAGATCTGACAAAATGGAGAGTGTAATTTTCAACGGCACCAAGAACCGAAAGCAAACGCAGATGGCTGAAGTGTCGCTGACCTTCAATAACACGAAGAATTTGCTTCCTACTGAATATTCGCAGATCACCATTACTCGGAGATACTATCGCTCTGGTGACAGTGAGTATATGCTGAATGGAGTTACCTGCAGACTAAAAGACATCACAAACCTGTTTCTCGATACGGGGATCGCATCAAACAGCTACGCAATCATCGAGTTGAAAATGGTCGATGACTTGCTGAATGACAAGGATAATTCCAGGCGATCACTGTTTGAAGAGGCCGCAGGCATATCGAAGTTCAAAATCCGTAAAAAGGAGACACTAAAGAAACTTGAAGACACCGATGCAGATTTAGACCGGGTGGAAGATTTGCTTTTCGAGATCGACAAAAACCTCAGATCACTTGAACGTCAAGCTAACCAGGCTAAAAAATACTACGAGGTAAAAGAAGAATATAAAAATTCGAGCATCGCTCTGGCCAAAAAGGCAATGACCAACCAGCAAGAAGCTCATGATGAAATTCAAAAGGAAATTCAAGAGGAGACAGACAAACGGTTGGCTCTAAATACTCTCGTGAATGAAAAAGAATCTGCGATTGAAAAGGCTAAGTCTGACTTGATCAATAAGGAGAAGTTGCTATCATCACGGCAAAAGTCATTGAACGAACATGTTTCCAAAATACGGCAGTATGAGAGTGATAAAAAGATCAAGAATGAAAGACAAAATTTCCTTCACGACAAAATTGAAAATCTAAAAGAGCAAATAGAGACGGACAAACAAAGTAATGAGCGAGCATCCGTTTCATTAGAAGGCCTTCAAAGAGAGTTGACTGAAGCTGAAACGGAATTTCAATCAATCTCTCAAACCATCGACAATCTCCGTGATGACTATGAGAAGCAAAAAGCATTGACATCCGAAGCTCAGCAAAAGCTTGATCAACTCAATCAATACTTCTCAGAGAAGAAGGAGCACAACTTCCAAATCATAAAGGATATTGAAATAAAAGATATCCAGCTCAAGTCCATGATGGGCGAACTTGACAAAACGAGTGAAGATTCATCAAGTCAAAGTGCAAACATTGAAGAATTCCAGAAAAAGCTTGCAGAGATTGAAAAAGAAAAAAAATCCAAGTCTGAAGAGTTCGATAAGATTAAACAAGGTGAAGAAAAGCTCATTGGAAAAATAAAAGAGCAAGAGGAAAAAATAGCCAGTGCTAAAGATGAGCTCTCTAAGATAAACCGAACCCTTGACGCTAAACAAAATGAGTATAGCCTCACTAAGTCACTTGTAGACAATCTTGAAGGATTTCCGGAGGCAATCAAATTTCTAAAGAAGCAAGCACAGTTCAAAAATGCTCCACTCCTTTCTGATATCATCTCGTGTCCTGAAGATTACCGCGTTGCAATCGAGAATTTTCTCGAACCCTACATGAACTACTATGTTGTCAACTCATTCAATGATGCAATAGAAGCGGTTAAGATCCTGAACGACTCGTCCATAGGCAAAGCAAATTTTTTCATCCTGGATCAGCTCAAGAGTTTTTCAGCCAATAGTTCAAAATTTCCTGGAGCAAAGTCTGCCACTGAACTTATCGAGTTTGACCCAAAATTTGATAGCCTTATTCAGTTCCTGCTTTCCAATGTTTTTATCTGCGATGGAGATCTTCCTGAATCTAAGGATGATGTAGTCTTCCTCGATAAATCAGGAAAGCTGACAAAACGACGATTCAGCGTTTCAGGAGGTTCGGTAGGACTATTTGAAGGCAAGCGAATTGGAAGAGCAAAAAACTTGGAAAAGCTTGTTGGGGAAATCAAGTCTTTGCTTAAGAATCAAGATAAGTCTGAAAAATCAGTAACGAAACTTCAAGAGGAACTTGGAGATCTACGAGTTTCTTCGAAATCTGATCAAATTGAAGAATTACAGGAGGAGCTTGCCAGAATCAACGAAACCTACATTTCAATTCAAACAAAGCAGGACCAGTTTTCTGAACTTCTATCAACAAACAAGAACCGAAGAGAGGACATCCAGGAACAGGTTGTTGACCTGGAAAAGGTTTTAGCTGACTTGAAACCCGAGGCGGAACGAGAGTCAAAGGAGTTGGAAGAAATGGAGACGAAAGTTGGCGCTCATCGCGAAGAAGCCAATACACTACAAGATTTGCTCGACTCTAAATCTGCTGTCTTCAATGAGCAAAATGTAATTTATCATCAGAAACAAAATCGAATCAGCAGCTACCAGCAGGAAATCTCCTACAAGAAAGAAACATTTGAGAACAGTAAACTTAGGATAGAAAGAAACAGAGAGGATCTTGAAACCACTACTCAAAATCTCAATGAGCTTGTCAAAAAAAGCACGGAGAACGATGATGAATTAGTGGGGATGTATGAAGAAAAGGAAACATTAGAGGCAGGTGTCAATGAGGCTGAAAAATCCTACTACGAAGGAAGAGCTCTGATCGATGATGAAGAGAAAAACCTTCGTGAAACACAGCGTCAGCGTGAAGGGATTGATCACGCTTTGATGGAGTGGCAGAATAAGCTGAATGAGGCTAAAATTGGTCTTAACTCCGTGAAAGACAGGTTGTCAGTTGAGTTCAATATTGATTTGGAAAAAGTTACCGATGATCAAGTTGAGCCCTACAAAAAACATTCAGAAGACGACCTCAGGAATAAAGTAGAAAAGCTTAGACACCGGATTGATAACATGGGGCCAATTAACCCAATGGCCATGGAAGCTTTTGACGAAATAAAAGAGCGTCACACTTTTATAACCGAGCAGAAAGAAGATCTTCTTAAAGCAAAGGAATCGCTTCTTGCAACGATCACTGAAATTGATGAAGTAGCAAGAGAAACGTTTATGGAGGCATTTGACAAAATCAAATACAACTTCATCAACGTTTTTCGGACTTTGTTTACAGAAGAGGACGATTGTGATCTTACACTCACCGATCCGGACAATCCGTTGGAAAGTTCGATTGAGATCATCGCCAAGCCAAAAGGAAAAAGACCTCTAACTATAAATCAATTATCGGGAGGAGAAAAGACACTCACCGCTACCTCCCTGTTATTCTCAATATATTTATTAAAACCAGCGCCGTTTTGTATTTTCGATGAGGTAGATGCACCACTCGATGATGCAAACATTGACAAGTTTAACGATATCATCAGGAAATTCTCCAAGGATTCCCAATTCATCATAGTAACTCATAACAAAAGGACCATGTCGAGCACTGATGTGATCTATGGAGTTACGATGCAAGAACAAGGAGTCTCCAAGGTGGTTCCTGTTGATCTGAGAGAACTCGTATAGCCTGGTTAAAATTGAGAGCTAAAAATATCATCGCCACTTTAATACTCCTTTCAGGGTGTTCCACTCCTGAGAATAACTCTTCTGTGCCCAGCTCTCCAGACGAAATACCTGCTTTCTTATCTTCATTTGATTATCAACCTGAACCTCCTGTCGACGGAAAATTATTGGGAATTATTGAGTTAGGTTACTCTGGTTTTAATTCATTCATCGTAAGAATGGACAACGAAGACCGATGGTCATTAGAAAAGGCCACTTATGGCAAAAGTGGAGTTGGTGAAGGAGAAGTCACCTTTGACCAAGTCTTTTCCCAGGTAGAAGAATTCAGGACAGAAATGATGAAATTCGGAGTAAAACGAAACGACATCAATCTCGTGGCTAGTTCAAGTGCATTGAGAGATAGAAAGGTAGTAGCAATAGCTGATAGGTTAAGGATACTAAATATTGGGCTTATCACCGTAAATGCAGTTCAAGAAGGTAATTATGCACTTCTTGCAACCGTTCCAAAAGAATTTGCCAGTAATTCATTCATGGTAGATATTGGTTCTGGCAATACAAAAATCTCATGGACAGAAGGAGGAGAAGCGAAATCTGTTGAGACTTATGGGTCCTTGTACTTCCAATCAGGAATCAGTGATCAGGAAGCTAGAATCGGAATTAAAGAAGCCTTGGCTACTGTTCCCGATGAAAATCGAAGCTTGTGTTTTATGGTGGGAAAAATTCCTTTTGTCCTTGCCACAGCTACAAACAATAGGAACAAGCGTTATACGATATTAGAATCACCGGAAGCTTATGATTTTACAGAAGTTCAGCAAAAAGCTGGCTTGAATCTTTATGATGCATTGTGGCAGGAATCCACTATTTCTTACGTCTTTGATTGGGACTCGAACTTCTCAATCGGAGTATTAATGAATGTAAATTAAAAAAGGCTACCCCTCGGCAGCCTCATTTATTGCTATACTAACAATTACTAGTTTAATTATCCCTTTTATATTTTCTTGAGGACTTCTTCGCTTTTTCCACCGCCTTATTGATCCTTACCCGAACGTCCTCATCAATGTCTTTGATGTGGATTGAGAAATCATCAGAATCAAAATCAAAATCGAAATCATGATCAAAATCAAAATCGAAATCATGATCAAAGTCAAAATCGAAATCGAAATCAAAGTCATCATCTAGATCGAAATCAAAGTCAAAGTCAAAATCATGATCGAAATCGTAATCATGGTCAAAGTCGAAATCAAAATCGAAATCCCCTACTCCTTCAAGTGACTCCAAAGCAGACAACGCCGAAAGACTTGATAGTGAAGATAAGTTTGAGAGTCCTTCAAGGCCCTCCAAACCTTCTAGGGCATTCATGACCGCTCCATTCACAATAATCGTTACATCATCATCAAACGACCCACCACCGATTCGTTTCAACCCCTCTTTCTTGTCTTTTTTATCCTGTCCGAATCCTGACAAGCAGACTGTCAAAGCAAGTAAAGTAAGTATGGTTAGTTTTTTCATATCCTCAAGTTGTTTAAGTAGTTACTCCCCAAATAGGAAATGGTTACATCTTAAAGATTATTAAAACAACAAAAAGTTGCAACACGAGAGAGACTCACATTACAGTAATGGGGAATCAAACGCTTTGGAAAGTTAAAGTTTTGACTTGGAATACTAAAGAGGCAATAAGTCTTTCTATTGCGTTTGGACCTTGCTCTTCACTTTTATAACGCCCCTCATCGAAACATACTGGCGGTTTTCAGGACATCTAAGATTCTCTTCAGCTAATTCAACTAAGACCTTAGAAACATAATTTTTATCTATTGAACTCATCTTCACTTGTCTAGTTACTATTCCGTACATTCAAACACAATGCCAGAATTTAAATACGTATGAACCATCTGGTATTAGTCGGCTCAGACTAACCTATTTAACGTACAAAGCTAAACTTATGATTCCCTTAAAAGACAATTATTTCTTTATATAAGTCAATTTTAGATGATTCAAAGCTTTGGTTCGACCAATGATTAGATTTCGACAAGGAAAATTGACTGGATCTATTATGATAATAGCCGAGTTACTCTCTTTTTAAGCATTGGCAGTACCTCTAACCCAAACCATTCATTCTTTTTCATCCAAATTCGGTTGCGTGGGGATGGGTGTGGGAGTGGTAAGTATACTGGTTCAAACTCCCTATAAGCTCTGACTGTTTCTGTTAGGTTAGATTTAAACCTGTCTTTCAAGTAGTATTTCTGTGCATATTGACCGACGAGCAACGTCAGCTTCACACCTTTTAATCCTTCAATCATACTATGGTGCCAATTTTCTGCACATTCAGGCCTTGGAGGAAGATCTCCGGATTTTCCTGTGCCAGGATAGCAAAACCCCATGGGCATAAGAGCTACACAGTCTTCATCATAAAAGGTGCTTTTATCCATATCTAGCCAACTTCTTAGATGATCCCCGCTCGGATCATCCCACGGAACACCACTTTCATGAACCCTCCTACCTGGAGCCTGTCCAATAATTAATAGTTTGGATTGATCGGAACCAGCTACTATGGGCCTTGGTCCCGCTGGTAGATGTTGAGAACAAATTGTACAACTTCTTATCTCTCTAAGAAGCTCATCCATCTATCTTCCCAATGAGTAAAGCATTTTGCCATGAGAAACCAAGGCAGAAATGAACGTCGGATACGAATTATAAGGGATGTTATATTCTTTGGCAGTTGACCTCACTATTTTAGAAATCTTGCGATAATGAACATGACATATGTTTGGAAACAAGTGGTGTTCAATTTGATAGTTTAGTCCCCCAACATACCATGAAAGTATCTTATTCTTTTGGGCAAAATTGCAAGTTGTCTTGAGCTGATGAACCGCCCAATTTTCTTCAATAGTATCCTTAGATTCAGGATTTTCGTAAGAGTTGCCTTCGATTACATGAGCCGGTTGAAATATGATTGCCAAAATAAATCCAGCAACATAATGCATCACAAAGAATCCAGCCAGAATATGCCCCCAACCCAAAGAAGTAAACAACATTGGAATGGCCAGAATATAAGAGTAGTAAAAAACCTTGGTCAAAATCAACCAAATCCATGCGAGCGTATTGCTTTTAACTTGTGTCTTCACTAATCCTTCTCTTGTATACCCTGCTAATTGAGAAAAGTCTTTAACAATGATCCAACTCATTGTCATTAGTCCATACAGAAACCAGGCATAGATATATTGCCATTTATGAAAAGGTTTTTTTTCTGTGTTTGGATCAAACCTAAGAACTCCTCCTCTTGGTGAAATGTCTTCATCCATACCTGTAACATTCGTATAAGTATGGTGCTTTACATTATGCTGAATCTTCCAGTTCGTAGCATTGCCACCCACCACATTAAGAGAATAACCAATCAATTTGTTTACCCATTTCTTTTTGGAATAAGCTCCATGATTTGCATCATGCATGACCGAAAGGCCAATTCCTGCCTTCCCAAAACCCATTAACACAGCCATCAGGTAAAATACCCAGACACTTTCCACAACACCAAAAAGGAACATGAAGTATGGAACAAAATACAAACAAAACATGAAGATAGATTTGAAAATCATTTCTGCATTTCCATACCTCCCAACTTTGCTTGTTTTGAAATATTGATTTACTCGTTGATTAAGTGTTTTATTAAACTCCTCGTGTAGATTATTTCTAAATCTCAGAACCTTACGGTTCACAGCTTCTATAGCCATAGTTCTTAGATTGGTTGATTCAAGCGGTAGACACTAGCAATGCGCCAAAGATAAGTCCGCCGATCTTTACCAGCACTATAATGAGCTTTTTATCTATCAAGCCAGCCCTTGAAATCACCTACTCTCTCACGGGCCACGATGACTTGTTCCTCATCAAAGTGATTAATAACGATCTCAAGCCGAGAGTTTGAATAAGCGATTATATCCTTTATGAAATTTATATTAACCATAAACTTTCGACTTACTCTGAAAAACTGATCTCCATTTAATAACTCCTCTACTTTTTCAACAGAGTAGTCGACTAAAAAGCGCTTACCCTCTTTTGAGAAAAGATATGTTGCTTTGTCTTGGCTAAAAATCAACTGGATATCGGCGGTCTCTATTGTTTTAAGGTGATCTCCGATTTTAACCACAAACCGTTCTTTTCCTTTCGGCTGCAGGGTCTTGATAAGATCCGTTATCTGAACAGAGGGGTCTCTATCAGTACTTGATGCTTTCGCGTAACTTTCAAATTTCTCTATAGCATTTGTTAACTCTCCTCTATCAATTGGCTTAAGTAGGTAATCGATACTATTCGTCTTAAATGCCTTTATTGCATATTCATCGTATGCGGTTGTAAAGATGATTGGTGCGGTCACATTTATCTGATCAAAAATGTCAAATGAGTTTCCATCTGCTAACTGGATATCCATCAAAATGAGATTATACTGAAGTACAGGAAGAGAAATTGTAGCACTCTCAACCGAATCAAACTTTGCTACAAAATTGTAATCCGGTCGTATATCCTCCATCAGCTCTCTCAAACGCTTCGAAGCGAGTTGCTCATCCTCTATAATTATATACTTCATTCTTCAAGATGTAATATGGGTATTCTCACTAGAAAGCGATGACCATCGTTCTCAACAATAATTTCCTTTTTAGATAAATATTGATATCGAGCTTTCAAGTTGCTCAGCCCTATTCCTGTAGAATCCTTATCCAATTTTTCCTTAATAGTATTTTCTATCATGCAATAGTCTTCAGAAATTTTCACGTCAATAGTCAATGGGTTCTTTTCACTAATCACATTATGCTTAATAGCATTCTCTACAAGGATCTGAAGGGCCAAAGGAGGTAAATACCCATCTACTTTTCCGTTAGAAAGACTGATCCTTAAGTTATCCCCAAATCGAATCTGTTGTAGAAAAATAAAATTCCGCATGAAGTCAATTTCATCTTCCAATGGAACCAACTCTTCGTCTTTTTTATCCAGAACATAACGATATACCTGCGAAAGTTTTCTTATAAACTCTACTGCTTTTTTCTGATCATCATAAACCAGTGAGGTTAAGGCATTTAAGGAGTTGAACAAGAAGTGAGGATTTACCTGATTTCTTAAACTTTGATATTGGGTGGAGACTTGTTCAGTTTTTAGTTTTTCCATGTCCACCGATAGCTGGCGCCATTCTAGAAGAAACGCTCGGCCGTGCATGAAAGCATTAATGCCTAAGGTCACAAAGATTGTAGTGATTAAAGGAGACCCGTTCAATTCCTTCGGAGCTTCTGAGATCGGCATTCCGAATATTACCACATCATAAAAGAAGTCCATTCCGAATACAACAGCAGTTGTGTATATGGCTATTAAAGTAACGCTAGACACAAACCTTTTAACCGGATGTTCTAGCCAAGAATAAATGGGATCAAGAACTTCCACTATTGTCTCACTACCCTTCCAAAGAAAAACCCAAAAGAATCCACTGTATGTGAAAGTGATCGTAAACCAATAGAGGCTTTCCCAGCACCTGGTACACCAAATTACCGAAATAAAAAAACCACCAAAAATGAATATACCTAACGACTCAAGTAATTGAAGCCTCCAGTTTATTTCATACGAGAAAATTTTGCTCATCTTTCTTTTTTCGGATCGAGTACAAACATTGATTCATAAATCCGCAGTGCCAATATAAAAAGGTTGAATTGTTAAAATCAGCATCTGAACTGTAAAATAGACTAATGAGATTGAATAACTAACGCATCAAATTAGTCGTATAATAAAATACAAATTTGTTATGCATGCAGAGTAATTTTTTATTTATATTTGTTATGCATGCAGAGTATTTTCAAAGAATTGGAGCATTAATTAGACATTTTAAATCATTATGGAAGCAGTAGCAGAATCTCTATCTGAAATAAAAGGAGGAGAATTTTTAGTAAAAGAATCAGTCGCAGAAGAAATATTTATTCCTGAAGAATTTTCTGAAGAACAGAAAATGATGGCAGCTGCCACTCAAGATTTTATCGATATGGAGATCAATCCCAATATCGATAGAATTGAGAGTATGGAAGAGGGTATGATGTCCGGACTAATGGATAAGGCCGGTGAATTAGGTCTTTTAGGAATCAATGTCCCGGAAGAGTACGGTGGCCTTGGGATGAGCTTTAACACCGGTATGTTGATCGCAGACATTATGGCTGCAGCAGGTTCCTTCTCAACTGCATATGGGGCCCACACTGGAATCGGCACCTTACCTATACTTTACTATGGCACAGAAGAACAAAAGAAAAAGTATCTTCCTAAGCTAGCCTCAGGCGAATGG
>JANQST010000557.1 GCA_028279155.1 Cyclobacteriaceae bacterium | reverse complement strand
ACAAATACCTCTCCATCCAATTTAAGCTTCCTTATCTGGTTTGGTTTCCCGTCATTTTTTGATAAAAGATTGTCATCATCAAACCCGATAATTTGCCCTGAAGATCCGTACTTGAATTCATTGGCATAAACGTTCTCAGGGTGGATGCCATATTTCTCAACAATTGGAACGATGAAATCTTTAAATCCATTCGATACTATATATATATGGTCTTTGTATTTCGAAATGAATTCACCGTTTCTATGGAAAGACTTAGAAACTTGTTTGCTTAACTTTTCAATAAGTTCATTCAAATGATCACGGTGTGCTTTTAGAACTTTGATTCTTTCTGTCAACGATTCACGAAAAGACAGATCACCCGACATGGCTTTGTCTGTAACGTCTTTGATTTTCTGGATCCCTTCATTTTTATTTTGATCATCTTTTAAAGATATCTCTGCCAAAATATCGAGCGCTTCCACTTTGGTGAATGTGCTATCAAAATCTATGATAAAGTATTGCTTAACTTTCATCTTTTAAATAAATCAGCCCGCAAAATTAGGACATGATCCATTCCATAAGAATTCTTACAAGTTTTTTATTCTCCTTATTGGTGTTCATCTGTTCTGCTCAGGAATCAGATTCTTTAAAACTTACTAAACGAGACAGTATTGATCAACAGGTTGACTCTTCAACTTTTATCATTGAAAAACCCATATCCATTGAAACTAAGATTGACAGTATTGTTGCTGAGGCGATAAGAAGAGAAGCTTATCCTGGCTGTGTGATCTATGCCTCGAAAGGAGATAGTGTCTTTTTCTTCAAATCCTATGGGTACCATACCTATGATTCCGCACGTAGAGTTGCGGTTAATGATATCTATGACTTGGCTTCTGTCACCAAAGTTACTGGAGCCACTCTTGCATTAATGAAACTGTATGATGAGGGGTTAATAGACTTGGACGATCCAATTGGCAGGTATATAGATAAGGTGGGTCGAATTGGAAAAGCGAGCATTCGGGAAACACTAGCGCACCAGGCAGGCCTAAGGCCTTGGATACCTTATTATCAGGAAGTAAAGAAGAAGAATGGGAGATTTAAGAGTAACACGGTCGGGCCTCAAAGTGAATCATTTAATTATGCGCTGACTGACTCCTTATACCTTCATAAAGATTTCTATAGTAAAATCAAGAAGATGATTGGCAAGTCGAAGGTGTCAGATGAAAAGGTTTACCGGTATTCTGGTCTCTTCTTTTACCTTGTTCCAGAACTTGTGGAAAAATTAACTGGGACTTCATATGAGAAGTATCTCTCTGAAAACTTCTACCAACCTCTTGGAGCTGAAACACTAATGTATAACCCACTTCAGCAATACAACCGCAATCAGATTGTTCCGACAGAGGACGACACATATTTCAGAATGGAGCAGATCCATGGTACAGTTCATGATGAGGGTGCAATTACAATGAAGGGAATTTCAGGAAACGCTGGTCTTTTTAGCAATGCAGAAGACCTTGCAAAAGTGTGGCGCATGTTTCTTGCCAATGGGCGAAGAGACACGACCCAATACTTACGTCCGGAGACAATCCAGTTGTTTACTTCTACTCAATATCCTAATAATGAAAACAGGAGAGGGCTAGGGTTCGACAAACCACTTTTGGAATATGACTCAACTTCCAGTAGTGTAGCGAAAGATGCATCGTTCAGAAGTTATGGCCATTCTGGTTATACTGGCACCCTGGTTTGGGCAGATCCAGAGGCTGACCTTCTTTTTGTTTTTCTATCTAATCGGGTATACCCAACGAGAGAAAACAGGAATTTGTATAACCTAAGTGTTAGGCCTTCGATTCATCAGCTACTATATGATAGAATAAAAAAAGGGCCTGAATAGACAGGCCCCCCTTTGTACTAACTATGAATTGAGGAATTTTCCTATTTAATAAATATCTGGGAAGGATCCAGTTCACTTTCATTGCCCAACTTATCTAATGCTCTTACCCTGAAAGATGTGATGCCTGATTGAGCAAGATTCACTGGCTTGGTATAAAGAACTTCTTTAGCATCATTGATTGAATAATAAATAAATTCAGTATCTACCACTCCATCTGTTGCTCCTAAATAAAGCTTAACTCCAGAAGAATAGACTGCCATTGAATTTTTAGCTTCATCCAGGGAAATTGATCCGACAGGCTCCATGCTTAAGATGGTTTCAATAACAGGTCCAGTGTTATCATTTATGAAAGAAAAGGTGGCGGACTCCTTATTATTTACCTGATCTAAACCATAGAACTCTATTTCGTAAAAGCCTTCATCTTTTACAGAAAACGGTTCATTATACATTCTTTCAACCCCACCATTTATTTTATAGCTTATTGATTTAACCCCAGATTCAGTATCAATTGCAGACAAACTAATGAGCGTCTTACTGGAAATAAATGTGGTGTCTCTTGAGATGCACTTATCTCCTTTGAATTCAAATCCGATTTTTGGTGCTGTTAAATCAAGGCTTATTGCTTTGTTCTTAAGCGAACTTTGATCATATAGAGTTTTGAAATTGTTTTCTACTTTGTCAGATCCATAAAAAGTGATCTTCTTTTCGCCTGACTCTTGAGGCAATTCGAATGGTTCATTATAGACAGTTTCATCTTTTCCGTTGATCTTATATAGTACCTCTTTAACTCCTGACTTATTGTCGTTTGATTCCAATCTTATTTTTGTTCTGGAAGATGCGTAGATTTTGCCTTCTGTTTCATATTGGTCCCCTTCAACACTAGCAACTACCTCCGGGGCAGTTCGATCAATATAGAAGGAGTATTCATTTTTTTCTTCAGTGTTGTCAACATTGTCTTTACTATAATAAGTAATTGAATGTGATCCTTCTTCAAGCTTGATGAGGGAAATGCTTTGTGTGTATAGCTTGTAAGCTCCATCATCAATTTTATAATGAGTAGATTTTACACCTGAGCTATTGTCCGAAGATTCCAATACAATTTTTGATCTTGGCGAAAGCATTTCGTTTAGCATATCTCCAGAAACCGAATGAGAAGTTTGAGGGCTTGTAATATCTACTACGAATTCGATTGAGTTTGGCTCTTCTTTGTTGCCGACATTATCAACTGCGTAATAGCTATATGAATATGAACGATCTTGAT
>JANQST010000556.1 GCA_028279155.1 Cyclobacteriaceae bacterium | reverse complement strand
AGCTACCCGAACGACTCGCACTTCCCTTGCTGCGGATCGATCATTCTTATTCAATCCTCAGACTGACCTGGCCATTGCAAATTCCATTTGCTATGAAATTGTCAAAAATGGATGGGTAAATGAGAACTTTGTTAAGAAGCATTGTGCGCTTAAAGAGGGAAAGACCAACATAGGCTATGGGCTGGAAGAGCATTTCAAGTTTGCAGACGAACCAAAAGATTTAGACTTTGCCAAGTTTGAAGAATTCCTTGAGGACTATGCGCCCGAAAAAGTAGAAGAATACTGTGGGGTCTCAGCCAAGGACATTAAGTACATGGCTTCTCTTTATGGAAATCCGAACAATAAGGTTATGTCGTTGTGGTGCATGGGCACAAACCAACATACCCGTGGAACCTGGATCAATAACTTAATTTACAACATTCATTTACTTACGGGTAAAATTTCTACTCCAGGTAATAGTCCATTTTCCTTAACTGGTCAGCCAAGTGCCTGTGGAACAGTACGAGAAGTTGGTACGCTTACTCACAAACTACCACATGGTGTGGTAATGAATGAGGAACATAGAAAGTTTGCTGCTGAGATCTGGAAGGTGCCGGTGGAAAATATTTCTCCAAAGCCAACGCATCATACTGTTTCCATGTTTCGAGCCCTGGATCGTGGAGATCTTAAATTCATGTGGATCCAGGTGACCAACCCAATGGTGACCATGCCACACTTGAACCGCTACCGAAATGGGGTTAAAAAAGACGATCGATTCATTGTGGTCTCGGATGTTTATCCAACCCCAACAACAGATATTGCTGATGTAGTCCTGCCATCGGCCATGTGGATTGAGCGAGAGGGTATGTTTGGTAATTCAGAGCGGCGTACACAACATTTTAATCAATTGTTGGATCCTCCTGGAGAAGCAATGAGTGATACCTGGCAGCTGATTGAGGTAGCAAGGCGGTTGGGTTATGAAGACCTTTTCCCTTGGAGTAAAGAAGAACACATTGAGAAGATATGGGAAGAATACTCTTTACATCATGCCGGGAAAAAACATGCCATGGCTCCCTACGAAGACCTGAAAGCCAAGCCAGGACTTCAATGGCCGTATGTTGATGGAAAAGAAACTAAATGGCGGTTCCATGCCAAGTACGACCCTGCGTGTAAGGGAGACTCCTTTGATTTCTATGGGAAACCGGATGGCAAGGCATGGATCTGGGCCCGACCATTTGAGCCTGCTCCCGAAGTGCCGGATGAAGAATATCCATACTGGCTGAATACAGGAAGAGTACTCGAACACTGGCATACAGGATCAATGACTCGTAGGGTATCGGTACTTCATCAGGCCGTTCCTAAGAGTTATGCAGAATTACATCCTGATGATGCGCAAGAATTGAGCGTTGGTAATGGTGATCAAATCAAGATCATTTCCAGACGTGGTGAAATTGTAATGGACGTGTCAGTCAATCAACGTGGGAAACCAACACGAGGGCAGGTGTTTGTGCCATTCTTTGACGAAGACTTCCTGATCAATGAATTGACCCTTGATGCATTTTGCCCGATTTCCAAACAGCCTGATTACAAGAAATGTGCAGTTAAAATCGAACGAGCATGAAAGGGAAGTCCATCATCTTCTTTTTCATTCTTTTGATGATCGCCATGATCCTGGTGCTGGATGTAAGTCTGAAACAATCAACCTCAGAAGCCGAGGTACCGATTGAAAAGGAAGGCACTGCTGATTTTTCAAAACTTTCAGAGGATGATATTTTCAAGTTGTCGTATATGAGTCTTGAATTTCTGGAAATGCTCCCGGTGGAAAGTGAAAAAAACCTTGATGACTACTACGCCAACCGAGCATATGATGGTGCCCCTCCAATTATCCCACATCGATTGATTAGTGAGAAGGGTATAGGTGGTAAAACCTGCCTTCAGTGCCATGGAAATGGAGGTTATGTAGCGCAATTTGAAGCTTTTGCCCCGATTACTCCCCATCCGGACTACTT
>JANQST010000521.1 GCA_028279155.1 Cyclobacteriaceae bacterium | reverse complement strand
GCGATTAGAGCTTATTTGGCTTTAAGAGGAATTCCATTGGACAAGATCAATGTTGTTGCAAGAGGGGAATTGAAACCGGCTGATGATAGAGACCACATTTACCGAAGAATTTTCAGTCGAAAAGTTGAAATTATTGTTGATGCGGTTAATGACCTTGATCTTAAAATTGCCAATACCTTCATAGTTACCAAAGAAGATTCACCTCAAGGTCTTGCTGGCAAACTTGGAGTGTCAGCTGATGATCTAATTAAATGGAATGACATCAGGGGAGATAAGGTTGCAGCCGGAAGTACAATCAGAGTATTTGATTTAGAAGATTTACCATCAACTCAAGTTGTAGTAGATGAGGATACGATCAAGCGGAGATTCCTTGCTGAAGGAAGTGGAGAATAGCATTCCACTCCACGTTTTTCAATATTAGCTTTTTGATACTAGAATATAAGCGCCCCAATTATATGGATTTGTGTCTACTTTTTTGAATTGTTCACGAGCATTGAAAAATGCTCTCTGAGGATCTTCATCCTCCAAAAGTGCTTTGTAAAAAAGGTTCATAAAGTTTCGCGCTGCCTGGTCATTGATCTTAACCAAACTCAGTAAAATATTTTCAGCACCAGCAACCAAAAATGCACGTTGCAACCCAAAAACCCCTTCACCATTTTGTACCGTTCCTAGTCCAGTTTCACAGGCAGCCAGTACAACGAGACTTGTTTGATCCAATGCCAGATTCATTGCTTCATAAGCAGATAAAAGCCCGTCGTTGTTGCTTCCGATTTTCTTACTGAGGAAGATACCAGAGCTATGAAGCGGGTCCGCATGGTTTGGATCATCGTCAAAATACCCGTGAGTAGCAAGATGAATTACTCCAGGATTATCAAGTGTTTTTATTTGCTCTTCTGTAGCATTACTGAAATAATAGGTTTCAGACTTCCATCTTCTGACATCCAGTATTTCCGTAATGTCCTGTGCTTCTCTTTCTGCGCCAGGAAGTTGATTCAGAGTGAACCCCTCTAATTGTGAAAAGTCTGGATTACCAAATATTTGTGCTTCTTTGATGAGTCTTTTTCTCTGGTTATAAAGCAAGTCCTTACCACTGGTGATATAAATGATATCATACTCGTCAGCTACGTAGAGATTTTTGGAAGCATTGAAGAAAACACCTGGATTTAATTTGTGGTAAATCCCATCGTTTGCCAGGTAAACCTTATTCACGTTTCCAAGATGTTTATCAACCGGCTCCCAAAATACCTTGTAGCTAGCACGGTCTTTCACGGCGAACTTCAAGGAATTTCTGTATTGAGCAAAACCCTTGTCAAAGTCCGTTTCTTTTGGCCATGTAACTGGTACTAACAAACTGTCTGGACCAATGATGAAAGCGGCATAGTTCGACTTGTCTTCAAACCCCTGGATAATTTCCTCATCTTGAAGGCTAACTGTATAGTTTCGGAATTGAATGATATCAAGTGTTACTGTGCTGTCAGGTAATATATTACTGATTTCCTGCCAGTTATGGTATTCAGAGCTTTCTTGATCTGAGAATACTTTAAACTTTAGTGAAAGCTCTTTTTCAAGTTGGGTAGACTCTTCCTCAAGTGTTTCGATTGAAATACCCTGGAGTCTTCTTTCGCTTTCAGTGAGCAAATAAGCTTGAGCCAACTTGTACTTCTTATCTCGCCACTCGTCGTAGGTTCGGATGACCTGTTTATCACCACTTGCTTGGACCAGTCTCCGCATTTTCTCAGAAGCGTAAAACAAAATTCCTTTCGTGTTGATGAAATGATTGAGTGCATCTTCCGCATACTGTGTATTAATATACTTTTCAGTGAAAGCCATTGAGCAGAAACGCTCGATATTGGCCCTGGATTGGTCGAAGTACAGCTTACGTTGATTGTCAGTCAAAACTGGGAAAATATCTGCCATATGCTTAATCTCAGCCTTAAGTGCGAGATTAAACTCATCCATTGCCGAAATACTGTCCTTTGCAATCAGATGATAAATGCCAAGGTCATTGAGTGTCTTTATATAAAGCGGATGAAAATCACCAAGTGCTTCACGTCTGATCTCTTTTGCTTGATCAAGTAATTTACCTGCCAGAGAAAGATTGCCCAGTTGAAGGTACAAAAGGGCTACATTGTTCAATGAAGTGGCATACCGCTGATTGTTTTCACCGTATATAACTCGATCCATGTCAAGGACTTTGGTATATACATTTAAGGCTACTTTGAGTTTCCCTTGGGCTTTGTAGATACCAGCAAGATTATTGAGGCTACTTGCATAGTCAGGGTTCATAGTTCCGAATAGCTCTCGGAAACCATCAACCGCTTCTCTAAAACTCAGCTCTGCGTTTTCTATGTCACCCATCTTCATGTAAATCGTCCCCAGATTATTCATCATATAGGGTCTGATATTCCGAATATTCCCTGTTGACTCTAGCGCTTGACTCATGTAATCATTGGCTGACTCAAGGTCATTCAATTTATAATAGAGTACGCTCAGTCCATTGAGTGTTTCAAGCTCTAAAAGGGGATCAGAGGCATATTTTTCACGTTTTCTCTCAAGATTGTAGAGAAGATAATTTTCAGAATCAGAATACTCTCCCTGTTCAATTTTTAGGGAAGAAAGACGATCAATGGCAGTTAAGTATTGAAGTTCGTTTTTGTTTTTCGATTGCTCTACTGCTTTTAAAAGCTCTGCTTCGCTTTGTTTGAAATCTCCAAAATGACGGTAAGTAGTTCCGATTTCAATTTGTAATGCGATCCTGGTAGAATCATTTCCTAAATCCTCATTAATCGCAATGGCATTTCTGAATGCAGCAAGACTTTCATTGAAGTTTCCTACCTCGCGATGGTAGATACCCTGTCTGTGTGCAAATCGCAACTGAGCCTCCTTATCGTTCTGATATGAAGCTTCAATAACCCGTCCCGATAATTCGATAAATTTGCCTGCCTCATCAAACGAGCCAATTTCTTCATAGAGCGTGGAAAGGTTGTAATAAAGCCCTAATAAGTCTTGATGTGTTGAATCTTTAGATTCTAGTTCATGATTTAGTCCTTTATGAAATGCATCTAAACTTCTCTTCTTATCATGTGTTTCCCAAAGAATAAGACCAACGTTGTTATAAGCTGCAGCAAGGCCAATTTCAACAACACATCTTCCCGAATCTAGATCGGATAGAACACTAGTGGCATAAAATTTAGCTTTTTGCTGATTTAAGTACTTGAAATACTCAGCACTGTCCAGCTTTTGAAGACAAGTCTGACCGAATGCTGGTAAAATGAATGATAACGACAGAATGAAGGCGAACTTCCTCATTATAGCTGAGTTGGTGACAATTGTAAAAATATAGCTTAAGAACCATAGAGCCCACTTAATCAAGCAAAAACAGGCTATCTTTAGACGTGAGTTACAAATAAATCGACAGATAAGTATGAAACGATTAATAATCAGCTATTTAATTATTCTTTGTATTGGATTGAGTTTAGATGGATATTCACAACAACCCAATGCCAACGGATTGTATCGTGAAGCAATCAAGGCCCTCAACGTGGGTGATTCCAAGGGCGCTATTGAAAAATTTCAGGCGGCAATAAAGGTCAATAATCAGTATAGTGATGCATGGTATTATTTGGGTATGACCTACATGAGAGAGGAGATGTACAAAGAAGCTATTTTTTCATTTAGAAACCTCGAAAAGGTCAATCCAGGCTATAAGACTTCATTTTATTACGAAATAGTCAAAGCCTATATTGCCACTGACCAGCTCACCAATGCTGGATTTTATGCAAAAAAGTACATTGCTAAGCTTCCAAAAGGTCCAAAAGCGACCAAAGCCCAACACTTAGCTAAGAACCGATTGATTTACTCTTCTGAGTCTGTTAACATTCGAAAATTACCAAACTCAACAACTGATCCAGCTCCGGTGGCTGAGCTGAACAGTATTTCGGGTGATTACATGCCACAAGTAAACCCAACGGGAACACGCTTGTATTTTACCAGTGTTCGGAAAGGTGGCTTTGATTTTCAAAATGCAAACTCCAAGGCCAATGATTGGGGTGAAGACATCTACTTTTCTGACCTCACCAATGATGTTTGGAGCACTCCGGAATTGCTTCCAGCTCCACTGAATTCTGAAGGTAACGATTTTGGATCATCATTCACGGGAGATGGACAGATCATGGTTTATGTTAAGTGTAGCGAGACAAAAGGCGTTGGTAGTTGTGACCTCTATATCACGGAGCTGAACGGAACAGAATGGTCAGAGCCGGTAAACATGGGTAATGTTGTAAATAGTGAAGATTGGGAATCTCAACCTACGATTAGTTCAGACGGTAATCGAATCATTTTTGCTTCGACTAGAAAAGGAGGCTACGGTGCTGCAGATCTCTACATGACGGAAAAGAATCACCTTGGTGACTGGGGTATCCCTCAAAACCTTGGAAGTACTATCAATACTCCTCTAAGTCG
>JANQST010000500.1 GCA_028279155.1 Cyclobacteriaceae bacterium | reverse complement strand
AAGTTAGGATCTACTACTATCAGCAAAACTTGTTCGATTTTAGCGTGATTGATGAGCCTGAACTGTTTGGAGCGGAATTCAATGAGGGCAATGTAGATTCCTTTTTAAACAAAGGATTCAAAGTCAAAGTTGACCTTAACAAATTAATCAACCGAATTGTCATATCTCCATTTGCTGACAAGCGTTTCGAATTATTAGTACGTAATTTCCTCTACAGAACGAAACCTGAATTTTTAGATAAAATCGATACATCAAAAATTATGGACGAGTGACACTCATTAACTTCTAATTATTGAATGACTAAATCTCAAGAACTAAATAATCTTTTCGAAAAATGGAAAACCTCACGTGTCTATGGGAAGCGATTTACAGCTGATGGAATTATTGATGAATCGGAGTTTGAGAAAGCTTCGAAAAAAGTATTATTCATATGCAAAGAACCTAACGACCCTGAACAAAAAGGTGGAGACTACCGATCTTGGTGGAAGGAAGATGCCCTATATTATGCCTTTTCCTACCGCATAAGTGAATGGTCTTATGGCATCTTAAATGATTTTCCAGAATATGATATCATTTGGGGGATTGAAGGGAAGAGTGATCTTTTGCCTTCACAAGCGATAAAGCAAATAGCTTTTATGAATGTGAAGAAAATTGGAGGTAAAGGCTCTAGTAAAGAAACCGAAATAAAGGAAACCATTGAATCCGACTTTGACTTTATTATGAAGGAGATGGAAATTATTGATCCACAGTATATTGTACTGAGCCTATCATGGACGAGTTTAGTTGAGGTACTGTTTGGAAAACTTGAATGGTTATCCACGGGATACGATATAAAGATTGCCGGTTGGCAAGGTAAAGTTGTAATCGATTATTATCACCCTTCCAGAATTTCACCTGCACCAGCATATGTTTTGTTGGAAAAGGTTTTTAACTCAAAAGCTATGAAAGCCCTACAAAAGCGTTTATTATGATTTATCTTTAAATATGTTTTATGTATATCGTGGCATTAACCGGAGTAAAAAACAAGTGTACCATGGAGTATCCGTTGATCCAAAATATCGAAAGGATGGGTCCCATTGTGTTGGAGGAACAAAAGCCTTAAAACACTGGAACTGCGATAGAGAGCAGATTATGTGGAAACTGGTATCTAAACATCGGACACAAATCAATGCATCCAAGGTGGCACATCTCTTGGAAGCATCATATAAGCATAGGGAAGGCTTTAAGAATATCAGAACCAGAGGTATTTGACAGTAAACCGCTAAAAATCCAGCAACTCCTTCGGCTTCACCCCCAACCCATTGGCCAAAGATTCCAGCGTACTCAACGTAGGACTCCTCACTCCTCTTTCAAAGCGTCCAATCTGGCTAAATGCGATACCTGATCTGTTGGCAAGTTCTTCCTGGCTTAAGCTGCGCTCCTCACGGAGTTTACGAAGGTGTTTGCCAAAAGCATCAATGAATGACTGGTTCTTCACAGTGGCAAACTCACTAAAATACAGGAAGCATGTAAGAGCCAATTGGCTCTATTTGATTAGCTTTGAATGAAAGAATCCAAGCTATGTCTATCCACACAGAATCCCACCCCCTCCTCACCGAGCTCGAACACCTCTTTGCTGCGGTACCTCCTACCCAGCTGCGGCGCAACGTGGAAGAATTGTATCATGCGTATTTGGCGGAACCGGAGAGTGTACTACCCTCTAAGGAAATAGCGGTTTCGGTGTATTTCTTAATTCGATTTTTAAATGAAGTTGAATCAATTAAGAATTAGAAATTACGAATTGGGAGTTACCAATGATCTACCCTCTATGTCCCTGGTTCGTCACGGCAAACATTTGTTTTCTTACTGTCTTAGCTCCCTCTCTTGAGTAAAAAGGATCATCTTCAAGCCTGTATAACGTATCTAGCTTGCCGCTTTCTTCAATTTCTTTACGCAGATATCGTTTCCACAATTTCACTTCTTCCATGGTTGGTTCTTCCCTCGAGTTCATTTCATCAATAAATTGTTGTTGTGCATCTGTATTAGGATCAAGTAGTTCATTCAGCAGGGCCTTGTACCAGTTTCCGTACTTCTCGATGGTGCTTACTTCTTCTTCCGAGAACATACTTTTGCTCACCCTGAAGTCGAACGGGTGGTCATTGATGTACTTTAAGTGTTCTTGTTTGCTCATCTACTCAACATAAATCTATAAAATCTACGCCAATAACGGAATGGTCTTATATTTGATTTATCACTGATTCAACACCTGCTAAACATGGCCCGATTTTTAAATACCGATGCGATAACCAAAGGCATTGAGGAAATCATCGAGAATGCTGAAAAAGAACTACTCATTATTGTTCCATACATCAGGACATGGGAGCGACTCCAAAAGTCATTAGAAAAAGCAGATAAAAGAAGGATCGAGATTACAATCATTTATCGTGAAAATTCGCTAAAAGCTCCAGAGAGAAAAAAAATCGAAGAGCTTAACAACTTGAACCTTCTTAATCATCCAACAGTGCATTCCAAATCTTATATGAATGAAAATGAACTGATCCTATGCAGTATGAATATGTATGATCACTCAGCAGCTAACAATCGGGAAATGGGTGTTCTATTCGATATGGATGATAAAGGAGAGTCATCAAATGATCTCGAATTAATACAGGATGCCATCGAAGAAATGAAGGCAATCGTTCATGCATCACAAGTAGAGAAACACAGCCAGAAGACAAAACAAGAAGGTTTAGTAATTGATTTGCTGATGTCGGAAGACGATCGGATACAAGCAAAAGCCGAGTTCCTAAACAAAACATTCATCAACAAACGATTTGAAGTAGCAAATTTCGATGGCTTCCTTTCGTGTAGCTGTCTCAACTATTTTGAAAACATTGACATCCACTTTGCATACCGTGTGACCATGTGTCTCAATTTTCCCCAGGATAGATTAAACCAGGTATTTGAACATCACAAGGAAGATTATGAAGAATTCAGGATCGGTGGCTTCAAATATTACTGGAATTACCCAAATCAGCACGTTTTCCTTTATCGGAACACAAAACACAAAATGTGGAAAGAGGCATCCAAAAGAGAACATTTTGAACATTGGAAAAAAGGTATTGATGGGTTGATCAACCATTTACGTAAATCATTGGATAAGCACCAGTAGAAAAATAAGCACTCCCCACCAAATTTTATTCTGTCCCCACTCAATTTCAGTTATCCCCAGTGAATTTTATTTGGTCCCCGGTGAGTTTTGTGCTTTCCCCAGTGAATTTCATGCGTCCCCAGTCACTTTGGACCCTCCCCCGGTGAATTTTGGTCGGTCCCCAATGAAAAAAAGCAGCCCCCAGTGATGGAAACTGCTTTTTTTGTAGAATCACCAAGTGTTCATGAGATTCTTACGCCTTCTTCCTTCTCTCAAATCAATCCTGAAGGCTCAGAATGACGATTCGGGGTTTGGTATTTGCTAACGATGCTGGAAGCTGAGGTAGCCTTTTCTGCGTTTGGCATCCTTCCAAAACGCATACTTCCCCGCCCCGCGGATCTCGTCCACGGCGATTTTGAGGAGTGTGTAGGCTTTGTCGCGGATCTGTTTGGAGCTGTTGTTATCGGCCTTTTCACCGTTTACCTCCGCCAGCAGTGTGCTCATCTCCCCGGAAAGGGTGGCAGCTGTCTGCAGCTGAGTCGTGTCGAAGTTGATGGCCGTGAGCAGGTCGGCATTGTCCTCTCCCAATACGGCCAGGTCGCTGAGGTCCTGTACCAGGTCTTCCTTGCCGGAACCGTCTTCTACCAGGTGCACCTTGTTCAGCAGATCCTGCCGGTCACGAAAGGCAAACCGAAAACCGTGCTCCAGTTGGTTTTTCAGATCCATTGCGATGGGTTCCTGCTCCAGCCACTGCTGTTGTGCTTGTTCCCGACTGTGGCGCTCTCGCGCCCAGATGGATTGGGCATAGCGCAACGCGCCGATCCTGTCAGGCAGTGCATCGAAGGTGGCGGCTGCCACGCCTACAGCTTCTAGTGCGGGCCGGTCATCTGCGGACCAGACTTCCAGGTTCGCCGCTTCTTGTACAAATTTTTCGACAGGCATGTTAGGTGCCTGGGTGTCACCGTCCGGGATAGCTTCTATCTCGGGCAGCAAAGTGTTGTAATTGGTTTCGGACATCATTTATATGATTTAGCCCACAGGTGACTGGTGGTGTGGTGGTTCGAGTGCTCGAAAGTAGATAGTTGAAGGGTAACGGGAAGGGGATTGTGGTATATAGGGAGTATACAATGAGTGAATGAATGAATGAATTAAGAATTGGGGATGTGAATTTGAAACAGCCAACGCACTTGAATATTTCTTAAGAAACTGACGAACCATTATCTTAGATGTAGCCAATCACCGTCATTAGTGAAAAAAAATCGTAGTTCCCTAATTATCCTATTAATAGGACATCTCGTCTTGTTGATCGTTGCTGAGTATTTTATTTTCAAAATCCAATCTGCCAAATTTATTGTAGTTCATGAGGCCAAGACTCCACAAGAGGAACGATTGTATTTCCATGACCTGAACCAAGATGGTGTAACGGAAGAAATTCGACTTAGAGACTATTACGGAACTGTATCAACCATTCACGTAAATTCGAATGATCACTTTATGAGTGAAATAAAGGTTGATGGGTTATGGATAAAAACACAACCATTACACTTTCATGACCTTGACCGGGACGGCATAAGTGAGCTACTTGCCTTTACATATAAAAACGATTCACTTCTTCTATCCATTTGTGATCTTCATCAACCACTACGTCAATTTCCCATTTTTAAGCTAAGCAATGAATATCCGAACGAGGATTACGGTGTCACATTGGGTGGAGTGTATAACAATTACTTTTATTTTTCTGTAACTGCTGGTTATTCGATTACACCAAGGGCCGTTTACAAAGTGAACTTAAGTGATGGGAACCTGAAGAAGACAATTGACGGTGGTGCTGTCATTAAAGAACCATACTTCTTTGACCTTGACATGGATGGTAAACCTGAGATTGTCACCCGTTCTTTCGCTCCATCAAACATCCATTATGATGTGGCCTATACGGATAGCTCAGCCTGGCTGATGGTCTTCGATGAAGACCTAAACTTCTACTTTCCACCCAGAAGGTTCACCAGGAATAAGGGGGAGATCATGGTTTATCCTGTAAAAACTGATTCCAACAATTTTCTAGCAGTTTCTTATTATACAGCACAAGAATCCTATCCTAAAAACAGCATATCATTAATCAACAAGAATGGGCAGGTAGTAAAAGAGCGTATCACTGATTCAATAAAAATACTCTTTCAGTTAAATGACGCGCTTATCGCAATCGATCAAACTCGCGCAATTCACAAGATAGATCATCAATTTGAAACGCTCCAATCGCAATTCGGAAACATTGAGTGGCCAAATTCGAGAATATTCATAGGTGATTTTTTTGGCGATGATGATGACGAAATGGCGTATACCACAGGTCATTCATTGATTGTATTCAACAAGAATTTATCTCGTAAATACGTACATCAATTCAACAATCCGGTTGTTTCTCTTAACATCTCATCAGGTGCACTTCATGTCAACACTCAACCTGCCAGCTACCGTTTGACCATGGAGGTTAACAAATGGTTTGCCTGGAGAATCCCATTAGCCATTGGTACAATAATCCTAATTATGCTGTCAGGGCGATGGATGGTCGATCTTCATAAAAAGGCTCAAGGTTTAAAATCCAGTACTACAACACTTTCAAAGGATTTTGTCATTTTCAATTCCATGAAAGAAACATTCAAAGTTTCGTACAGTGACATATTTTACCTTGAAGCAGATGGTAAGTACACAAAAGTCTTCACAACTGACCACTCTCCATTAACGAGTTACAAAAATCTGGGTGAAATCAGATCTGAACTTCCTGAAAATCTGTTTATGCTAACACATCGGTCGTTCATTGTCAACAAGCATCGAATTAAAGGCATCCATAAGGTTTCTCGAAAAGTAATTATTGAGACCAACCATGACGATGTAATGGTTCGGGTATCAAAAAAGAACATCTCCCTGGTTGAACGCTGGTTATCTCATTCCTGAAAACCGGCATTCCATTAATAAGAACCACCATCTCATTACCTATTGCTTCTATTGCTTTTCATTCAAGCTAGCCAGAGCTTTTTTCGTGAAAAAAAGTCATGAAAACACCAATAAAATTTTTACTACAATTAATGGTCCTGGTTTTTGTCGTCATTGCGTGCATCGAGGATCCGGATGAGGAGAACGCAACAGGTATTGTATCATTCACCTTTCAACAGGTCATAGATGCTGGTAGGTTCGAAACAACAGATAGTCCTGATGCTGTCTTTATTACCCTTAAGAATGAAGAGGATGAACTCGTTATGGACTTCAGCCGACTCACTCTTATACAAATAGGCAGTCAGTACATTACCGCCAATCTAGAATTGACATCCGGCTCCTATACGGTGGAGGATTTTATTGTGGTCAATGAAGATGATTCTGCTTTGTACTTAACACCTAAGGAAAACTCAGAACTTGCACCGTTTGTAGATACACCACTGCCATTTTCCTTTTTCGTAGATGAAGAGGAAACCGAAGATGTGATCCTGGATGTCATTGCAGCAGACTACGCAGATGCATTTAGCTTCGGTTACTCCACCTTTTCATTCAATATTATCGACCCGTTATTCCGGTCACTCCTTGCGTGGTATCCATTCAATGG
>JANQST010000466.1 GCA_028279155.1 Cyclobacteriaceae bacterium | reverse complement strand
TCCTTCATTGTCGGCTTCCCCTTCGATCACATACTCGCAGGAGTCAAAAACACTTTCAGGATCACCGATCTGGAAAGTACGCGGTGGAAAAATGAGTTCATCTTTGGCTCGTGCTTCCCGTGGATCTGTTATGACCGGAAGTTCTTCGATTTCTATTTCAATCAGCTTTTTGGCTTTGTAAGCGATCGCTTCTGTTTCTGCCAAGATTAATGCAATGGGTTGACCCATGAAGTGGACTTCACCATCCGAAAATAGTGGCTCATCCGGGATGATCCCGCCTATCTGATTTTCTCCTGGAATGTCTTTTGAGGTAAGGATGCGTTCGACCCCTGGAAATTCCTCTGCTTTTGAATAATCTACTGATTTGATCTTTCCGTGCGCCTTCGGTGAATCAAAGACCACCCCGAATAAAGTGCCTTGAATGGTTGGTAGATCATCCAGATAAAGGGATCGACCGGTAACGTGTCCTATGGAATCGATGTTTTTCATAAAGTGAGGGATTCCAATGTGATTTGATCCGGAAAGAGTTTGATGAAATGCGCATAAAACAGCTGCCGCAATGCCAGTCTTTTATAATCTTCCGATCCACGTGCATCACTGATCGGACTGATTTCTGACTGGATAACTTCAGCAGCAGACCTAATTGTATCAACAGATAGTTGTTGACCTTTAAGAAATTCTGCCGTTTCGGATAAGTATTTCGGAATGGGCGCAACACCTCCGGCTGAGAGGTGTGCTTTAACAATTTCTCCTTCTGCGACTTTAATGGTGGCTGCAGAGTTGACACTAGCGATATCCAGGTGCTCACGCTTGCTAATCTTTTCGAAATTGAAATGAGCATCCTTAGTAGGAAGAGGGAACGAGATTTTGGAAATGATCTCATTGTCTGTTTTAGCTAGCTCCTTGTATCCTTTGTAAAGATCCTTCAAGGGGAGCGATCGAGTTTTTTTGTCTTTGGTCAAATGAATCTGAGCATCTAGCGCCAGGAAAAAGGCAGTGAAATCTCCAATCGGAGAGGCATTGACAAAATTTCCTGCGATCGTCGAAATGTTTCGGATCGGACTGGAGGAAACAAGCTTAATGTGTTTACTCAATTTTGGTAAAACTGAGTGTAACTCTGCAGATTCGGAAATGTCAGTCACTGTTGTTCCACCTCCAATGGTACAGGTCTCCCCCTCAATAGAAATAAACCGAAGTGAATGATCACTCTTGATAGACCCGCCTGTTAACTCGGTCATTTCTTCGGGTCTTTGAACATATAGATCTGTTCCGCCACCTACCACCTGCTGTCCGTTCAATTTTGGAGCAGGAGCCATTTCTTGCAAGCGATCAGCAATTTCTAAAAAATAGGAGGGGATGAACTTGTTTGAAACTAACCATTCAATTGGCTCATCGATTTCTTTGCTTTCAAGTGCTGTAGTAATTTTCTGAGCAGCTCGTTCAATGGATTTGTAGCCGGTACAGCGACAGATATTCCCATCAATGGAAGCGATTGCGCCTTCGTAGGTGGATGTAGTATTTTCCATGCAATACCCGGAAAGAGATACCACGAATCCGACGGTGCAAAATCCACATTGCGTCCCCGATTCATCAATCATTGATTGTTGGACCGGACTCAATCGATCCATGTTTAGTCCTTCGATGGTCACGATATGTTTTCCGTGAACATTGCCGATAGGTGTCAGACAGGAGGTAGCTGAGCTATATTTCATGTTGCCATCCACCAAATCGCCGATCAAAATGGTACAGGCACCGCAATCGCCTTCGCGACAGCCAATTTTTGTTCCGGTCAGGCATTGATCATAGCGGATAAGATCGAGAAGCAAATAGCCACTTGGCTTGTCCGTTTGAATGGTTTCATTATTTAAAATGAATTCGACCATCAATATTCAATTTTGTCTTCACTTTCACTCCATTTTCGGAAAGCCATGAGCGCTTCCTCACGTAGGAGCTGTACCGTGGGCAATTTTCGGTTGTCAATTGGCAGATCAAGCTCTTCGTAAATAAAATCATCGTCAAACTGGATTTCTGCAGCATCTTTTTTGGTATTTGCATAATACAGTTTGTCCGGCCGTGCCCAGTAAATGGCGCCCAAACACATCGGACATGGCTCACAGCTTGTATAGATCTCACAACCATCCAATTGGAACGACTCCAGCTTTTCACAAGCTTGACGGATTGCTACAACTTCCGCATGTGCAGTAGGATCGTTAGCATCTGTGACCCTGTTTACACCACTCGCAATGATCTTCCCGTCCTTGACCACCACCGCACCAAAAGGTCCACCTTTTCCAGATTCCACGTTTTCAACGGACAGACGTATAGCTTCACGCATAAATTTCTTTTGCTCTTCCATTCAATTGTTTTGGTAATAGGTTTCTATTTCCTGGATGCGTCTTGTTTTCTCTTCTTCCGGTAGCCAGCTGGCTGTAAATCCATTCTTGGCCAATTTTGTAATTTGTTCTTTTGAAAGATCCAATGCTTCAGCGATACCCAAATAATTTTCGTTCATGTACCCCCCGAAATAGGCCGGATCATCGGAATTTACAGTTACCAACAAGCCTCGATCCATCATTTTAGCAATTGGATGATCACGAAGGTCCCTAACCACCTTTAATTCCAGGTTGGATAACGGACAAAGCGTCAACGGCATTTGGATGTCAACAAGGTGTTCTACCAGCTTTTCATCATCCATGCAGCGATTCCCGTGATCGTTGCGAACGATTTGTAACAAATTGAGCGCTTCCCAAATGTACTCAGCAGGTCCTTCTTCGCCCGCGTGTGCTACGGTCAGAAATCCTTCTTCCCGAGCTTTGGCAAACACACGTTCAAATTTTGATGGCGGGTTGCCAACCTCAGAGGAATCCAATCCTACCGCTTTGATCCAATCCTTGTAAGGTATTGCTTCCTCTAATGTCTTGAAGGCGGAATCTTCATCAAGATGACGAAGGAAGGACATGATCAGAATATAGGAGATACCATACTGTTTTTCTCCATCTTCTAGCGCGCGTTTTATTCCTTTTATGACCGTGTCGAATGAAACTCCCCGGTCCGTGTGCGTTTGAGGATCAAAGAAGATCTCGATGTGCACCACATTTTGTTCGTGGACTTTTGTTAGGTATGCCCAGGTCAAATCGTAGAAATCTTGTTCAGTTATCAAGACATTTGCTCCCTGGTAATAGATGTCAAGGAATTCCTGGAGGTTATTGAAACTATAGGCCTTTTTTAATTCATCAACCGAAGAAAAAGGGATCTCGATGTTGTTGCGTTGTGCAATTTTAAACATCAGTTCAGGCTCGAACGAACCTTCAATGTGAAGGTGCAATTCGGTTTTCGGCAGGCCTTGGATGTATTTTTTAATATCCGTCATGTTTTGGTAGTAGTTGATTAGTTAAATAGTTAATTAGGAAATAGTCTCAAGTTTGAGAACCACTAGTTAACTAATCAACCAATTAACTATCAACTTATTTACTTTAAGTTAAAAAAATTAAGGAAGAAGCCCTTTTTTAAAGGCAACCGGACCACTAGTCATCCTCCCCAATATCCTCATTCCAGAGCTCCGGATTAGCTGAAATGAAGTCTTTCATCATTTGTTTGCAGGTCTCGTCATTTACGACAACCACCTCTACACCTCTACTTTTTAGTAGTTCTTCTTCACCTAGAAATGTCTCATTCTCACCTACAATCACTTTCGGAATTCCATAAAGAAGGATTGCGCCAGAGCACATGGAGCATGGTCTTAATGTGGTGTAAAGCACGCTTTCCTGATAAGTTTTAGCTGGTAATCTTCCTGCATTTTCTAGCGCATCCATTTCACCATGCAATACTGCACTTCCCTTCTGGATCCTTCGATTATGACCTTGACCTATGATCTTGCCATCATGAACAATCACAGACCCAATAGGTATTCCACCTTCCTCGAGTCCTTTTTTTGCCTCGTTAATGGCTTCAAGTAGAAATGGATCCATGGGTGGGTCTTTTAGCTGATAAATGAGGAGTGATCATATCCATTACTCGTTTTACATTGTCTGTGCCGTCAAACATCAAACGGAGATCAGGGGTTGCTAATTTTATAAGTGCCTGGTTGGTTTTCCATACATGCTCCAGATACCACGATGGCTCTTCACCCCATCGAATCTCACTTTGTCTTCTTCGTAAAAACGTTTCCTTATCCAATTCAATCAGTACTTTTTTTGAATAAAGTGGAGAAATGCGGTGATCGAAAGCAAATATTCCTTCGACAAGAATGACATCTACAGTCGATTTCTTGATTTGAGTGGTTAGACGGTCCCAATCGATTGAATCAGGATGTTCCCAGTCTAATCGATCTTTTACCCGTGGAATCTGCTCTTTTTTAACCGTATAATGATCCATCTCAAAAACTTTGACTTCTAATCCAGCAGAAGAAAGTTCTTTTTTTAGCCAACGAGTCAATGTGCTCTTCCCGGATTGGCTGATTCCACAAATACCGATGATCAATTGCTTATCCAAAGCTCATTATTAGTTATGAACCTGGTAAATCTAGTGATTGAAGAGAAATTTCGGTGTTCCCTTTTAATTCAAATGAAAGGTAAGGCTTGTTTTGAGTAGCCAATCCTGGTTGAAAAACGCATCGCTGAAGTCTTCGAAAGGAGACGCTGTGGATCTGAACGTCGCGTTGAGGCCTGTTCCGATTACCTGGTTAATTGAGAATTGATCAGATAATTGAACTTTTAACCCGGCATTTACAAAGAACTGTAAAACATTGTCTTTTTGCTCGATGGTGATGTCTTCAAAG
>JANQST010000464.1 GCA_028279155.1 Cyclobacteriaceae bacterium | reverse complement strand
TCAAAGTACCACGTATCAATTTTGGAAATAATGGGCATGTGGCAAAACCTACGGATCCACTTTTAAAAGCGTATACCAAAAGAGAAGAAAGTTACTCTGATCATAAAGACCTTGGTAATGGAGATTTTCTATCGAGCAACCGATTTGCTTATAGTGCTCATTGGTGGCATTACAAATGGTATAAACTCGGAAAAATGCTAACCGACCAATCCAAAATTGGGTGGCGAATCAATCACTACTATACCAAATCTGAGGAAGAGTATTTGAGTCGTCAAAATGTTTCTGGCGGTCGACCTGTAGGCCTTGATGGATTCAAAGAAAAAAATGAAGGTTGCAACGCAGTGGTAGATGAGGGAATGCTAAAATTCCTGGATTAAATTCACTGAACCTCCAATACATAAATCTTTCTTTCCACTGGGTAAACAGGATACTCACACCTTGAGATAGTGATTGTCTCAAGGAGCTTCAAATTATTTTGACAGAAGAGAAGTTGCCACCCTTCATCCGTATTGAAACCATTTTTGCTTCTTGACCAGGGAGAGGTTCCCAGATGAATGTTTCCAAGCATTCGATCCAGACAACATACCATCACATCTTCCCCAATAATGATCCTCTTTTTGGTTACTCTTATACATTCTTTAAGAAGGTCTTTGACATTATCCGTATGATGCAAGACGAACATCAATATTGATGTATCGAACATCTTGTTTCCGAAAGGAATAAATTTTCCGTCGAACAGAGTTGTTCTTAAATCAGTAAACTCGGATTTATTAACAACGTCAATGGATCGTACCCGATGACCCATTTTCTTTAAGAATTTTGAAAACCGGCCTGTACCAGAACCTATGTCCAAGCAATATTTCCCGTAATACTTTTTGATTTTAGTGTATTTATAACCCAGGAAAAAGTCGATTTTTTTCTTTCTAATTTTATTTAGAAGAATGGAGGTGAGTTTTTTGATAAGCATATTATTGAAATTTTGCACATAATTCTATTAGATCCATAATTTCAACAATCTGTCTCTTTCTAGGTAGGTTATACTTTAGTTTTGATATTAATAGGATACCCCTATAATTCAGCTCAAATTTTCAATCCAGCTCATTTCTCAAATGAAGATTTCTCGGGGTACATTCGATGCAAGAATTCATTTACAATATCGACCACTTCATCACTTGGGTTAACACCCTGATCATCATTTAGGCAATAAAATTTCGGACGCTTTCGAATCAATTTTTCAAGAGCTCTGTGCTGTTTATTCTTGTTGTTGGTCAATTTGTGAAAAGTGTGAATTTTCATGAGCTCCGGTAGCTTAATAGCTTTTACGAACTTTGATTGATGTTTTAAAGTGTACCATCGATACAACTTGTAGGTCATAACATCAGTATCCTCCCGAAACCTGTGAGATTTTATTTCCCTAATTAACTCAGGTTTCGCATCTTGCATTTTTTGCCACCAGTCTTTCTTTATCAAAATAGGAGAATGCTCTATTAGCCCCAACCCAAAAAGATCGTTTTTTTTGTTGTAAATCCTCCAACCCAAGTTCTCGCCAAACAGCGTTCCGTGAATTAGAATCCTTCCATCTTCTGTATAGAAATCTGACAGACTCACATTGTTCCCGAAGAGAAAATCGTCATTTAGGTAGATAAACTCCTCCGATAAGTTCGGGATCTTGTGAATGTAACTTTCAATCACGTTGTAATTGAAAGTGGGAATATCTTCCTTGCTAAAGACTTCATCATGATGAATCACGGATATTTTTGGGTGATCCACATTTAACCATTCAGGATATTGAGGTCTAGAAGTAAAAATGTGAATCTGATTAATCCAGAACGCATATTTCTCTACAGATCTTAAACTGTATTTAAGTAATTGATAGATGTCCCTTGTGCGTTCAGGATTGAGATCTATTGGTTTTTCAGAATACTTGTTGACCAACTGACGATACTCCTTATCATCACCATTTACCCAGGTATAAACTAAATCGATCGGTTTGGAATGGTCTTTTGAAGTCAATGATTCAAATAGTTCAGTTACTTTCCCTTTTTTTGTGAATGCTTCGAATTATTCAGTATCTAAAGCGAATTACAAATGTAGTTTTATTCGCATTGCCGGGTAAATACCGTGAAAGAAAGCTTCAGATACTTGAAGAGATGTATCACCTTTCAATTGATGTTTTAAAAAAATCTGGTGAGCCATTCTGGTTGGACTTTGGAACACTTCTAGGCTATCATAGAACAGGGTCAATTATTCCTCATGACATTGACATAGATTTGGCAATGATGGAGAGTTCCTACAAAAAGGTAGAGGCGTTAAAATCTGACTTACCCAGAGGCTTGAAGTTTTATGATACATCTCAATACCATGAAGGTCCGAAAATCTATTTTTCCTACAAGGGATATGATTTTGATGTTTTCTTTTATGAAGATGTTGAAGAATCTGTGAGAAGCTACGTTGAAGCTAGCTATCCCAATGAACGTCAGCATATCCCAAAATCACTAATATTCCCTTTAAAAGAAGATACTTTTCTTGGTCGGGATATTACTGTTCCAAATGATACTTTGGGTTACTTGGAGATGATGTATGGATACTTAGGGACTGATGGATGGAGAGATCAACGAACAGGGCTTTGGCACCCACCATCCGATTAATCCAATCTCGGTAAAATGTTCTCTTTGGCTCTGTTAAGGTGGGCTTCATTATCGATTTCGCACCAGACAAGATCATTCATCTTCAAAACGTTAACTGTGTGATTTGAGTTCGCTATTGCGACCTCATAATCTTTGGTCATAGCATCTGTGGCTTGTTCATGGTGAGTCATCAATACATTATACAATTCAAAAGAGATTTTCCATATACCCACCAGTTCAGCATCGACAGAAACCAGATCTTTAGGATCTTTTGAAAGATTTTTCAATCGGTCGTCTTCAACCTCAACATATACCTCATCATTCGATTGAGTAAATCCACTGCATAGTATTACATCATCATCTTCAGAACCAATCAGCTTGGTGATTGCATCGGAATGGTAAAGCAAATCAGATTCTAGCAGAAGAAAATCGTCTTCTATGAGGTCTCGACCACAGGAAAGCGTATGAAAGCTTCCGGTATTGCTATAATCAGGGTTTTTAAATGTTTGCAAATCATTTTCTAACGCCAATTTTTCGTAATGTTCGCTTAAATAACCAGTGCCAATGATGACATTTCGAATTCCACTTTCCTTTAAAATCCTTATTGATCTTTCTACCAGTGATTCATTTCCCACTTGCATAAATCCCTTGGGAATATCCTGTGTATAAGGTCGTAATCTGGTCCCTTTTCCTGCGGCTAAAATTACAGCGGTATCGATCCTTTTTTCCATATCCTTTGCCAAACGAACTGAATTGTTCGCAATCAGCTTTAACTTCGCGAAATTATAAGAATTCAAAAGAATAACATCTAATGAAGAAAGTATATGTGGGAATGGGTACTGACCTGGTTCATCATGGGCACATCAATATTATTGAAGTTGCCAGGGAGCTAGGAGAAGTAACCGTTGGTCTTTTGTCGGACAAGGCAGTGAGCAAATTCAGCCGAATGCCATTTCTTTCCTATGAGGAGAGGAAAAAGATCCTCGAAAATTTAAAGGGAGTCAAAGAAGTTATTCCTCAGAATACGCTTGATTACGAAGAGAATTTGAAAAACCTAAAGCCGGACTATGTTGTGCATGGAGATGATTGGAAAACCGGGCCTCAGAAACACATTCGGGAACGGGTGATTGAGTTATTGAAAGAATGGGGAGGCGAATTGGTAGAACCTGAATATACCTCTGGAATTTCATCGACGGGACTAAGAAATGCGCTTAAGGAAGTTGGAACAACTCCGGATATTAGAAGAAGGCTACTAAGGAGGTTGATCGAATCAAAAGATATTGTACGGGTGCTTGAAGCACATAATGGTATTTCGGGATTGATCGTGGAAGAAACAACGTACGAGGCTGAAGGAGAAATTCGAGAATTCGACGCACTTTGGGTGAGCAGTCTTACAGATTCAACTGCCAAAGGCAAACCCGATACTGAGTACGTGGATAGGACTTCTCGCTTTCAAACGATTAATGACATCCTTGATGTTACAACCAAGCCGATCATCCTTGATGGTGATACAGGAGGTGTGACTGAACACTTTGCCATGTTAGTGAAGAACCTGGATCGATTGGGAATTTCGGCAGTAATCATTGAAGATAAGGTAGGCTTGAAAAGAAATTCACTGTTTGGCACGGAAGTGAAGCAGGAGTTAGATACAATTGAGGGTTTTTGCGAAAA
This sequence comes from Cyclobacteriaceae bacterium, assembly GCA_028279155.1. GTDB lineage: Bacteria > Bacteroidota > Bacteroidia > Cytophagales > Cyclobacteriaceae > Ekhidna. The sequence goes on along the minus strand of JANQST010000464.1, from coordinate 9,657 downwards.
AATCAACGCTGGGAAAAAGGCCCAGATGACCGATGATTTTATGATCATCGCACGATTAGAGAGTTTAATCGCTGATCAGGGGATGGAAGATGCACTCACTCGAGCTAAGGCCTACATTGAGGCTGGTGCGGATGCCATAATGATCCATAGTCGACACAAAGACGGATCTGAGATCATGGAATTCATGAAAAATTATCAGGAGTTTGAATACAAGGTTCCAGTTGTCTCGGTTCCTTCATCATATAATCATTTTACAGAAGAGGAGCTTGTGGAAGCTGGCTTTAACATCGTGATTTATGCCAATCATTTATTGAGAGCGGCATTCCCCGCGATGAAGAAAACAGCGGAAACTATCCTGAAGCATAAACGCTCCATGGAAGCCGCTAAGGAGTTCTGTATGCCGATTAAAGAGATTTTGACCATACTTCCGAATTAAATGCTTGATCCTAAAACCTTTTTGGATACCATGAAATCCAATGGTATCAGCTTTACATGTGGTGTACCTGATTCCTTACTTAAGAATTTTTGTGCATGTATTTCTGATGATGGAGAAGATATCATTGCAGCGAATGAAGGATCATGTATTGCGTTGGGAATTGGACATCACCTTGCTACTGGTGGGGTTCCACTTATTTATTTGCAGAATTCTGGTTTTGGAAACACCATGAATCCACTGTTGTCTCTTGCAGATCCAGAAGTGTATGCCATCCCAATGCTATTAATGATAGGTTGGAGAGGTGAACCTGGAGTAAAGGATGAACCGCAACATGTCAAACAAGGAAGAGTTTCCGAGGCTTTGTTGGAAGCAATGGAAATCCCCTACGTGGTATTGTCTGATGAGCAAGATCAGGCAGAGCAGCAGGTTCGGGAGGCATTCAAAGTGATGAAAGTTGATTCTACCCCTTATGTGCTGTTGGTAAAAAAAGGAACGTTTGATAAATACAAGTCTCAAAATATTGAGGAACCCGCTTCAGGTTATATGAATCGTGAGAGGGCTATTGAAATGATGCTTGAGAAAATGGATGACCAGGATGTAGTGGTATCCACAACCGGTAAATCTTCACGTGAAGTTTTCGAGATTCGTGTTAAGCATGGATCAGGACATTCACGAGATTTCCTGACTGTTGGTGGAATGGGCCACGCCTCTCAAATTGCACTTGGGATTGCATTATCCAAACCGGATCGAAAAGTCTATTGCCTCGATGGAGATGGAGCCATGATCATGCATATGGGGTCAGCAGCAATCATTGGAACGCAGAATGTTCCTAATTATCGTCACATTATTGTCAATAATGGTTGCCATGAATCGGTTGGAGGACAGCCGAGTGTTGGATTCGAAATTGATTTTCAAAAAATTGTTGAAGGTTGTGGGTACAAGCAAACACACCTTGTGGAAAACGAAGCTCAGCTGGACCAAGTCTGGGACACCTTCGCATCGCAGGAAGGTCCAACAATGCTTGAGGTTAGAACGACAAAAGAATCAAGAGATGACCTTGGAAGACCTACAACTACTCCGGTGATGAACAAGGAGGATTACATGAAAAATCTGAAAGATTAGATGCTTCCTTCGTCAGCATGACAGCTCATTCTCAAACCGAAATGTCATCCTGAGCGAAGCGAAGGATCTCGTTAATTCGAGTGAAAATGAACAGAGAACCACAACTACACCAGAAATCAATTTCCCGAACCATACTTCTCAACCCAGGTCCTGGAACGATTTCAAAACGAGTCAAAGAAGCGCAAATCGTAGAAGACATCTGCCCACGTGAAAATGAATTTGGACAAGTAATGCTTGACATTTGCGATGGACTATTGGAGATTGGAAAGGGAGTTGGTACGCACAATGTTGCTTTGTTCGGAGCAAGCGGAACGGGTGCGATGGAAGCCACTATGGTTTCCGCATTTGGTAAAAATGATCACGTATTGATTCTTACGAATGGGGCATATGGAATTCGAATGAAATCTATTTGTGAGGGGTATGATATTAACCACTCCACCCTTTTCAAGTACGGAGATGTACTTGACCTTGAACTGATTTCTTCTACACTAGATGAAGGCAAGCATACACATTTGATTGTTGTGCATCATGAAACATCAACGGGGATGATGAATCCTTTGGAAGAGGTAACAAGGATATGCAAAGAGAAAGGAGTCAAGGTCGTTGTAGATGCGATGAGCTCATTTGGGGCATACCCAATGAATTTATCAGAACTAGGAATTGATTATCTGTTTTCAAGTTCCAACAAGTGTATTCATGGTCTTGCAGGGCTTTCCTATGTTATATTTCACAAGGACCGTTCCGTCGAGCTAAAGGAGAACAAGAAGGCCTTCTATTTCGATGTTTACAGTCAATGGGAGAATCTTCAGAAGAAAAATCAACTTCGATTTACACCACCTGTGCAAACTTGCTATGCGTTTATTGAAGCCATCAGGGAAACATTGGAAGAAGGAGTAGAAAACAGGTGGAAACGATATACAGCGAATTGGCAAATCCTTTTTGATGGGTTTAAAAACCTTGGATTCACTCCATTCCTGAATGACAAGGATCAATCAAAAATATTGTTAGCGTTGGATATTGATGAAACATTCGATTTCAACAAGTTCCATGATTTCTTATTCGAAAATGGAATCACCATTTATCCAGGTGTTATTCCAGAGATCAATACATTTAGGGTAGCAGTAATCGGGGATCTTTATCCTGAGGATATGCACTATGTCGTTGAAAAAGCAGGAGAATATTTCAATTAGAATGTTGGTAGAGTTGTTCTATCTGTGCTGCTAAAGCTCTCCAATCATATTTTTTTACTTCAACAAGTCCCTTCACAGAAAGCTTCTCTCTTTTTTCGGAGAGCAATAACCCCTCTATATTTTTTATTAAGCCCTCCAGATCCTCTGGATCAGAGAAGTGCTCAAGCATTTCATCGGTAAGTACGTTTTTGTAACCTTCGTTCGCGTAACCAGCCATAGGTGTTCCAATTGACATAGCTTCCAATAAAACGATTCCGAAGCTTTCACCATAAAGCGCTGGAGCGAGATAGATATCTGACTCCTGTAGCAAAGCGTATTTGGTAGCCTCATCCACAAAGCCTTTGAGCTCAACATCTCTTAGATCGTACTCTTTGATGTAATCTTCTACCATCTTGCGGTCATCGCCATCGCCTGCTATGACAAGCTTCAAGTTTTGGTAAGTCATTTTCAATTTACGAAAGGCTTGCAATGCATGCATTACTCCTTTTCGAGGTTCCAAACGTCCAAGGAAAAGCAACTGAAATGTCGCAGGGTCCTTTTGAACTTTAGGCTGACTTTGAATGTCTTCCAGATCAATTCCATTTGGAATGATTTCAATTTTCCGTTTGGAAAACCTTTCAATAAATCCTGATTGAGTTTTAGAAACAGATATGATCTCGTCTAGAAATGCAAACACCCATCTGGCTACCAAAGGCATAATCCATCTACCGATAAAGAGGTTTTTAGGCGTGTCGTGGAAGGTGGCTACATGTTTGGTTCTGGCATATCTTCTCACCTGGAATGGTAGCAAAGGATTCCAAATCGTATGATAATGGATAATGTCAAATTGTTCTTTCTTAAGAAACTCTTTTAATGCTACTTTTTCTTCTCCAACTGCAATATTGAGATCGATTTTCGTTCCACCAATGTTTAGTGAACGGTTCTTGCCGAAGAAATGAACGTTAGGTTCTTCTACTAAATCTGAATTTATATTTGGGGCTATGATCTTTACATCATGACCTACCTTTGCCAAGTATTTTGAAAGGCTCATGATGTGGGATTTAACACCACCTGGTCTGGAAAAATCGTATGGGCAAACTTGAGCAATTTTCATATAAGGTGAGTCAGATGCTAGAGACAAATCACAGCTTTGAATTAACGGCTCAAAATAAATCATATCCTTTCAAACCGAAGAACAAATGATCGATTCTATTCACTTTGACCGATTGACAAAATGAGCAGTAAAGTTCTGTTGGGGGCTCAATCCTTTATGGAGGATTTTAATGAGAAAGCCCAGGAAGCAAAGAACAGTATATACGTACAGGCCATGACCTTTGAGGGTGATGCGGCAGGTGAGCAGCTAATTGACATTATGCTCAGAGCACCAGCAAAGGACAAGAAGCTGTTAGTGGATAACTATTCCAATGCAGTCATCAACGATTCATTCATTATTAGTCCTAAATATTTGAGAGACAAGGCTTTTAGAGAAGAAATAACTAACACGAAAGCTATTATCAAAAAGGCTCGGGAAAATGGAATTGAAGTGACATTCACCAACCCACTTGGTTTTCTTGGTCACAGGTACCCGCTTCGTAATCACAAGAAGATGGTTGTGATCGATGAGAAAATCAGTTACCTGGGAGGGATTAATTTCAGCGATCACAACTTTGAATGGCATGACATGATGATTGCTCTGGAGGATGAATCAATCGGAGGAGCGATTGCCAATGATTTTAAGATGACCTGGCAAGGAAAAAATCAGTCCGCTTCTGCCAATGTTGGCGACTCGACCATTTATTTTTTTAATGGAGTGAAGAGCACTGATTTGTATAATAAGCTTTTTAGAGTCATCAAGTCCGCGAAGCGAACCGTGGAAGTCATTTCTCCTTATGTCTCCAATCCACTCTTAAATGTATTGAAAGGAGCGTCGAACAATGGGGTTAAGGTGTCCATTATTTCTCCTGAAAAGAATAACAAAGGAATTTTCAAAAACATCCTGCTTTCTGAACTTGAAAAAGGCTATTTCAAAATGTATGAATATCCGGGAATGTCACACTTGAAAGCCATCCTTATTGATGGGGAGATCTTGTTGTTTGGAAGTAGCAACTATGATATTGTTAGCTACTATTGGGAACAAGAAATCGTGTTGGAATCTCATGATCAGGAACTGATTGTGCGTTTTAGTAATGAAGTACTTAACCCAGCCAAAGAACGAGCCACTGAGATCATTGAAGGGAATAATTCGTGGAATGTATCTGCTGGAATCCTCAAAGCTCTGGAGGTATTTTGCAAGATTACTTCCAAAACATTGTTACGACCACATTAAGTAATTTCGCGCAGCAACTATCAGACAAATGTTCAAAAAACATCTTGAGGAGGTATATGGATCAATAAAGCTTATCGATATTGAGGAACGATTTGACATTTACTTCAGTAGATTTTTTGGACTCTATTTTGCAAAGATTGGCAGATACTACAAGCTTACTCCGACCCAGGTTTCACTTGTCAGCCTATTTGTTGGTGTGGTAGGGGGAATCCTGCTTTACTATCAAAATGACGTATGGATTGTAGGAACAGGTTCTTTTCTGATCGTATTGGCGGGAGTATTGGATAGTTCAGACGGGCAACTAGCAAGGATGACCGGACAATCATCAGATCTTGGTAGAATTATTGATGGGGTGATAGATAATTTCGTATTTGTTGCAGTCTACCTGGGGGGAAGCTTTTTCTTTTTGGATAGTTATGGTTGGTGGATCTTTGGGTTGGCGGCTGCAGCTGGCTATACACAAAGTTTAAAATCAGCACTTTACGAATTTTATAAATCCGAATATCTCCAATTGGTCGGTAAGACTACAACCGGGCATATACCTCTATCGGTAGACGAAATTGAACCAGGAGGGAAGAAGTGGTACCATAAGTTCCTTCATGTAGTTTATAAAGATTATACCGCCAAACAGCTCGCCTATACCACTCGAACGAAGGAATGGAGAAAAACTGCCATTGAATTATCGCAGGATGAACAAACTTCAGACACATTCGACTCAAACTATAGAAAACTGAATAACCCACTTCTGACTTGGTGGGCACTGGTTTGTGGAACAAATACACATAGAACAGCAGCCATAGTTTTTGCTATGATGGCCAGGTTCGATCTATTTCTATGGGCAAGTACAATCTGGACGATCGCGCTTATTCCAATCTCAATAAGTCAAAAGATAAGGGATAGGAAATTGCTGGAAGCTTTCGAGAAAAACTAGGCAGTTTTTCTCATCACAACATCGACTGCATCAGCGACCGTATTCATTTCACCGATCACGTCATCCTCAATGTTGATGTCAAATTTATCTTCAATATCCAGGACGATATCTACAATGTGGGCAGAGTTTATTTTCAGATCATTGATCAGATCCTGATTCTCTGCAAGGCTGATAGATTCCCCGTCCGGCACGAACGGTTTGATTATTGTCATCAGCTCCTCTTTTACATTATCTCGTTCCATTATTCTTTGAATTTCCTTAATACCAGTGCGCAATTTAAATCACCAAACCCAAAATTAGCCTTCATTACAGTGTTTACCTCCTGATTTACAGATTTTTTGGGGATTCTATCCTCTTCAATAATCTCTAGTATTTCAGGATGGATCTGATCTAAATTGATGTTTGTGTGCACAAAATTATTATATATCTGCAATACACAAGCAACCAACTCTACAGATCCCGCACCTGCAATCGCATGACCTATCATGGATTTTGGCGTGTTTACCAGAGGAAAATCACCACCTTCCAATCCCAATGCTTTGGACCAATTTCTAATTTCTATCGGATCTCCTTTTGTAGATGTAAGGTGTCCACTGATCAGATCGATATCTTTTGGATCGATCTTTGCATTCTTTACTGCGGACTTAATACATGCTACAACAGCCTCAGAATTAGGTGCGGTCATAGTTCCTCCACCCCTTTGTCCACCAGAATTCACTTGACCCCCAAGAATTTCTGCATAAATTTTTGCATTTCTTTTTTTAGCGCTCTCAAGGGTCTCCAAAACCAATGCTCCAGACCCTCCGGATGGAACGAATCCGGTAGATGTAGCACTCATTGGACGTGATCCGTAGGTAGGATTTTCATTTGAATCACTACAAAGGACTCTCATCGCATCAAACCCGGCCCATATATATCTTCCATCACCTTCTGTGCTTCCACAAAGCATTCGATCGGCTCTACCCTCTGAAAGGTATTCATATCCCATAAGAACAGCTTCAGAACCTGTAATACATGCAGAAGAATTTGATTGGATCCTGCTCCCCAAACCTAATATTGAGTTAAGATAGGCAGCTGCACCGCTGTTCATCCCTTCGGATATTGTTCGTGAACCTAGCTTTTTGCTTTCTCCACGATCAATAGGGTAGGATGGCATTTCTCTATTGATCCAACTGTCAAAACTCAGGTCTCCGGCTCCAAAGATGAGTCCGGAATCAAAATCCGTAGTTTCTTCGGAAGGGGTTAATCCTGCGTCCTTCCAGGCTTCAACGCCAGCCAGGCAAGCATAAATGATTCCTTTATTGGTAAGTTTTGCGGCAAGTAATCTGGGCAAATGTTCTTCAAGGTTGACTTCACTTAAATTTGGTTGACCACCTATCTGACTTCTAAGATTCAACTTCTCAAGTTCTTCCCATTGTTTGATTCCTGACTTTCCTTGTTTCAACGCTTCAAGAAAATCAGCAGTACCTATGGCATTCGAGGCAACAACACCTATTCCCGTAATGACTACTCTATGCTTTTCCAATATCTTCCCGATTAATTAGCATACCAGAACATTCGCCTTTTGCGACAAGGGTACCATCTTCTAAGCGGCATGTAATCTGGCATTTTAATTTTCTAAAGCGAAAGTATATTTTTTTTGACACAATTATTAATCTATCTCCAGGCTTCACTTTAGTAATGAAATCAATATTTGCATTGGTAAAGGCGGGTAGGATAGGAACCTTTGAATCTTCAAGGTAAATGCCAAAGCAAACCAGCCCGATTTGAGCCATGATTTCAGTGATAATTACACCGGGAACAATGGGTTGTCCAGGGAAATGACCTGCGAAGAAGTATTCGTCTTCTCGAATGGTATAGGTGCCGGAGCAACTTTCTTCATTTACCTCTAGCAATTCATCCACAAACAGAAAGGGTTTTTTGTAAGGAAGTGATGAAATGATTTCAGGTATTGATTTCATGGTCAATGGCTTGTTCAACTGGTGAGATTAAGATTCCTAAAATTGAATTTAGGAAGAGTGAAAAGATAATTAAGATTTGAGAACTTGGGCTAAACATTCTTTTAGATACTGATTTTTTTCAAATCGGAGTCGGGTTACCCAATCGATCCTTTATAACAACTCCTCTGAATATCAACATCATCGAGTATCTCTTTATTGGATTCCCAGTTATTGATTGCGGCTCTGTTTTCTAAGAGCATTGGTCCTGTGGTTACATACTCTGCTTTTTTCTTAATGAGTATTTGAGTTAATTCGTTAAAAATAACTGCATTTGCTCCCAGCTTTTGATAGTCAGGACTTGCTCCAATCAGAAATAAATCGATAACCTTATTGGATAGGAAAGCCTTAAGAATGTGGATGAATCCAAATGGAAACATTTTACCCTTGGCTTTTTGTAGTGCGTTGGATAAAGAAGGCATGCATACGGCCATAGCTATAACTTCATCTTTTTCGTTAACTACAATACCAACATACTCTTTTCTGATAAAGCCGAAATACTGATCAATGTAATACTTGATCTGTTTTTCTGTTAACGGATGATATCCATATAGATGAGAATAACTATTGTTTAGAATTTCAAAAACGCCTGGTGCATATTTTAGGATGTCTTTGGCTTTTTTAAATTTCTTTAACTCAAAATTAAAGCGGTTGCTTACCAATTGGGCCGATCTTGCAATTCTACGAGGCACCTCTTTCGGAACAAATGCACGGAATTCTTTCCATGTAGCTGAAGGATCCATTCCTAGTTTTTTGAAGTGCTCGATATAGTAAGGGTAATTATAAATCGTTGCCTGAGTCGGTTGCTGATCAAATCCCTTTTCCAGGGCACCTTCAAAGTCTAAATCAGTGAAGCCGAGTGGTCCGTGGAAGGCAGTCGCTCCAAATTGTTTGCCCCAGCTTTTTAGTTGATCAAAAAGCATTTTTGTGACTTCAATATCATCAATGAAGTCAACCCACCCAAAGCGTATAAGTGATTCTTCTTTGAGCTCTTGATCGATCTTAATTCCTGCCATCCTTCCAACAATTTTTCCATCTTTTTTCACCACCCAATAGGCAGCATCCGCTATTTCGAAGGCGGGATTCTTGTCTTTTCTAAGAGTACTTAATTCGAAATCGATCAGTGGTGGGACATAATATTTGTTTCCCTTATAAAGGGAAAAAGGAAACCTGATAAATTCAATCAGCTCCTTTTTGGTATTCATTTCTTGGATTGCCAAAGACATGCTCTTAGGTTGTTTTGGTTTCAGGTTATCCAGCTCCTTCTTATAACATCTCCGTCGAATTGTGATATCATCAAATCCCTCCATAAATTCATCCCATAGGCTTAGTACTGCTTGGTTAGTTTCTAGCATTGGTCCGGTAGAAACGTACTTCACTCCTTTGTCGATGAACGTTTGGTTTAGCTCTTGGAAGATGAGCGCATTCACTCCTACTTTTTGATATTTAGGTTTAATACCAATCAAGAACATATCCACGTGTTCATTGGCTCGAAAAGCTCGCAAAACATGCAAAAAACCAAATGGAAATAGACGACCTTTTGCTTTCTGAAATGCCTTTGACAACGAAGGCAAACAGAGTGCGATAGCGGCTACTTCGTCAAACTCATCTACAACAATACATACGTATTCCTTTCGAATAAATCCGAAATAGAGATCTATATAATATTTGATCTG
>JANQST010000570.1 GCA_028279155.1 Cyclobacteriaceae bacterium | reverse complement strand
AGGATCAAAACTTATCATGTATGTTTTTGAGTCTAATTTTCCAGTAAACCTTCCGTTGATAAGCCTGAAAAGGAGCGGAGGTTCTTCACTAGCTCCTGGTTGGCTGTTGAAAGAGAGAAAGATATCAGCAGATGGTGCAAGGTTCAGATCTTCGAAACCACTGTTTACCTTACCTTGAACAAGTGTGACCCAATAATCAGTTGACATTGGATTTCTATAGCTGGATACGATAGGTGTTTCAAGCCTCTTTCCATGTAGGAGCATTCCCTCATTTGCCTTAGTGATGTCAACTTCAGAGTCACTGCTCGTGATACGAATCGCAATCTCGCTATCATCGTCAACCAACACAGGATTTGGAGAAAGAAATCCCTTCAAGGTATAGTACGAGGCATTGGCAATAAACTCATCAAACTGTGGGTCCTTGGGGCGATAGAACGTCTGCGACTCAGGCTTTTCTTTACCTTCTTCGAATGCTTTTGAAATAGCAGTTGCAAATAACTTAAAAAAATCAGTACTACTAACCAGGTCTTTTGTTGAGAGCTCATCATTTTTGAATCTGGCAGAAAAAGGTATTTCAACGGTATTGCTATAGACTTTCTTCCCTTTTGAATTTGAAAGCTTGACTTCAGTTTTGAACAAAAATCTATCGAATTGACCATCCGATGAAATTGAGCTAATCGCTAAAAAATAGTGATCATAATCGCCTTTTTTTGTCAGGGATTTATGATTTTCCTTATAGGGTTTCCCAGCACCCGCTTTGTCGGAATTGTTAATAAAATTGATTCCTTCATTGTAGAATAACGATTCATTTACATTGTAATTTTCATTTAGCAGTGATGAAAGCTGAGATTTTATTTGGTCCAATCCCTCTGGGCTTCCATTGAAGTAATTTGGAAGATTGGCGCTTGCTGGCACATCCAAGTTGTTGAAAAAAACAAAGTCAGTCACTTGCAACTTGCCTTGTGATAAACAATTGAAGGTGCTAATGACCAATAGTAGAGCCAATTTTCTCATATTAATAAAATTACAATGACTTCTGACGAATTAAAAAGAGCCCGACAAATGTTAATAGGCCGTTTAAGATTAAAATCTCAAACCCAAATTTATAGCCGCCTAGCCACGATTCGGAATTAAGATTAATAACGTAACTCATAATAGGAGAGATTATGCAGACCCAAGGCACATACTTGTCATTTAACTTTAGCCTCGTCAAAATACCAAAGCCGAATAGACCAAGCAATGGTCCATATGTATAACCAGCAGCTATGAATATTGAATTGATTACACTTTGATCGTTTATTGCCTGAAAAATGAGGATAACGAAAAAGAGAAGGATTGAGAACCCTAAATGAACAGAAATCCTTAATTTTTTTTTGTCTTTATAGTTTTCTGGTTTAAAGCCCAGAAAATCAACGCAGAAAGATGTAGTGAGAGCAGTCAAGGCGGAGTCAGCACTGGAATAAGCTGCAGCAGTAATCCCAAGCAGAAATGTCACAGCCGCAATAGTCGAAAATTCGTTGACGGCTAAAAATGGAAAAACATTATCGGTTCGCGCCGGAAGACTGATTGCTTTTGCTTCAGCAAATTGGTACAATAGAACCCCAAGACTAAGGAATAGAAAATTCACGATCACAAGCACAACACAAAACCAAAAAACATTTTTCTGTGCTTCACCAATGTTCTTGCAGGTCAGGTTCTTCTGCATCATATCCTGATCGAGCCCGGTCATGACGATGGCGATAAAAGCTCCTGAGAAAAATTGCTTAAAGAAGTTTCTTCCACTTTGCCAATCCCAGTTAAAAATTGTTGTTCGAGTATCTGAAAAGAGATTTGAGTTTAATTCTACCCAACTCAGGCTAAGCTCATCCTTTATGAAAATGATACTAATGATTACCGCCAGGATCATAAAGGTGGTTTGTAAAGTATCGGTCCAAACGATTGTCTTGATACCACCCCGAAAGGTGTATAGCCATATCAGTAGGATGGTTGTAATTACTGATATCCAAAAAGGAAGATTGTAAGCATCAAAAAATGCTATTTGAAGAACACCAGCAACCAGAAACAACCTAAACGAGGCACCAATTACCCTGCTAACCAGGAAGAAAAATGCACCGGATTTGTAAGACCAGAAACCAAATCGGTCTTCAAGGTAGGTATAGATCGATACTAAGTTTAGCCTGTAATAAAGAGGTAAAAGAACTCGTGCAATTACGAAATATCCAACCAGGTAGCCAAGAACAACCTGGAAGTAATAGAAGTTAGAGTTGGCCACTTCTCCGGGAACGGAAATGAATGTCACTCCTGATAAGGAAGCCCCGATCATACCGAATGCCACCAGGTACCATTTGGATTGTCGATTGGCTGTGTAGAAATCATTATCGGCTGTATTTCGGGTAGTAAGCCATGATATGCCAATTAAGAGAAGAAAATAGCCAAGAATGATAGTGCCGACCAGGATTGGGCTCATGCAATTTTGATTTTAAAAATAGAATTGCAAATTACATTCCATGGTTGATTTTATTGCAATGCTTAGTTTTGTACAAAATCGAAAGAAATGGCTGAAGATTTTGATATAGAGGAGGAAATTAAAGTTGAGGACGATACCACACTCGAAGGAGTACGCGATCTAATGGTTTTCAATGACGACTTCAACACATTTGAACATGTCATTCAAACATTGATCAAAGTATGCAAGCATGATACTACCCAAGCTGAACAATGCACCTATTTGATCCATTACAAAGGGAAGTGTTCAGTAAAAAAAGGCATGTACGAAGAATTAAAACCTATGAGAGAGGGTATCTCTTCAGCCGGCATTAAAGCCTCCATTGTCTGATGGAATACCCATCGCAGCTTGTTGAACGAGCCGTTGAAGAAATTGCCAAACTTCCGGGAATTGGGAAAAAAACAGCACTACGTCTAGTTCTTCATCTTTTAAAACAGCCAAAGAATTTCACAAGCGAACTCTCATTTTCACTTCAGGAGCTAAGAGAAAAAATTAAGTACTGTCAGGTTTGCCACATCATTGCTGACACAGAAGAATGCACTTGCCAGACTGCTTATCGTGATACCTCTATTGTTTGTGTAGTTGAAGACACTCCAGACGTTTTGGCGATTCAGAATACCGGCCAATACAATGGACTTTTCCATGTACTGGGAGGGAGGATTTCACCCATGGACGGGATTGGTCCTGAAAATGTCAACATCGATTCACTAGTAAATCGACTGAAAAACGATAATCAGATAAAGGAGGTTATCCTGGCACTCAGTGCAACCATGGAAGGAGATACTACTTCCTTTTACATTACTAAACTCCTGAAAGACCTCAATATAAAGGTGACAACCATTGCAAGGGGGATCCCAGTAGGTAGTGAACTCGAATTCGCAGATGAAATCACTCTTGGAAGAAGCATTTCTAAGCGAACAATTTTTGATGACTCATCATCCTGACTAGATCAATTTCATTCTAGGCGTTTTACTTTTAATTTTAACTCGGATAAAAATATCTCCGATAAATTTGTCGGAATTAAAAATTATATTATTATTGTATTATCATAATAAAAACTGATGTTTAGTAAAGCATGTGAATATGGGTTGAAAGCTATGATCTCGATTGCAACGAAATCGGAGAAAGGTCAGCGCACCAATCTTAAGGAAATTTCGAAAGACATCAATTCTCCTGAACAATTCACTGCAAAAATCCTTCAGCAGCTGTCTCGTAATAAACTGATTCATTCAGTACAAGGGGCACACGGAGGATTTGAAATCCAAAAGGAGAATTTGGGAAAAATAAAGTTAATCGATATTGTTAAAACGATTGATGGTGATAAGCTTTTCGTCGGATGCGGACTTGGTCTTAATGAGTGTGATGCAAGCAAACCTTGTCCCATTCATCATCGATTTATTGGGATCCGTGAAAACTTAACCAAAGTGTTATCCGAGACCAGCCTCGAAAAAATGTCCCATGATGTGAATGGAGGATTGGCCTTTTTGAATAGATAAAAAATTTTAAATATAACTCGGATAAAATTATCCGATTAAAGAATTAAACAATGAAAACAACGAAACAAACCATTTCGAGTTCCACTGTCAATTTTTGGGTGGTAGTAGTTAATCTGCCATTGATAGCCTTAACTGTCTACATTCATTATCTGCTTGAAAAAGTAGGCGGACCTAGCGATACCTTTTTAGAGAATGTAGGAGTTTGGCTACTTGTGGGATTTAAGCTTATAGGAGCCAACCTGATTTTGGTATCTATTTTTTCAGAATTTAAAATCAAATAGTCATGAGTGAAGTAACAAAATCAAAAGTCTTTAAAACTTTTACGTATCTACTGTTTTTTGCATCGGCTCTTACTGTTATAGTCAGCTATGCTGTGGGTCTACATCACTGGGTTGAAGGACTAGTCATGTTTGCATCCATTTGTTCCATCGGATGGATAGGGGTTTTAGTTCATCTCGCCAATAGTCAATGAGTATGAACAGACCTATTAGATTTAGACGACAAAACACGCTTAGTGTATCAGCGTCGACGAGCACGACCTAAACTTTGAGAAAGCATTACTGCAATGCCAACAGCTATGACGAGGAAGATCCATCGTGGATTCCCTTCTTCATACGTTTTCATCAAATACCAGACACTAAGAAACATGGCGAGAAGAATTCCACCAGATGCGAAAAACCGAAGTGCTTTTGGGTTCATGGTTTTGATGATGCCTTTATGCAAAGAAACAGATTATTTAATTTAAAATTTCCAAGCTACGAATTTGATTTGAACCATATGGTTCATAGTAAACTCAAGAGCTGCTGATGGACAATAAATTGTCACATTGAGTTTATCGAAATGTCTCACCTAAAATTTGGAAGGTTTCGATTTACTGAACCTGACAACACGAAAGGCTTTTGATGTAGGCATCTTACTTTTGCGTCCAATGGGAGATTTTATTGAATTTCTGTATTCCAGGTTTTTGCTCAGCAACGGTGTTTCTATAGACACACGAACAATCGAAGAAGGGAACCTCTTCTTTGCGATCAGCGGACCCAATTTTAATGCAAATGAATTTGCAGCACAGGCATTAGAAAAAGGGGCATCATATGCGGTGGTGGATGATGAGGCTTATGTATCTGATGACAAAATTCTTCTGGCTGCAAACGCACTTACCGCGCTCCAGGAATTAGCCCGATTTCATCGTTCACGATTTAAGCGGCCTGTTTTCGCCATCACTGGATCTAATGGAAAAACCACCACTAAGGAACTTATTACGAATGTGCTTTCAGGAAAGTACATTGTACATTCCACCAAAGGGAACTACAACAACCATATTGGAGTACCTCTGACGCTATTGCACATTCACCCTCAGGTAGAAATTGCGATTATAGAAATGGGCGCTAATCATGTAGGCGAAATAGGAGTTTTGAGTGAGCTGGCTTCACCCACGCATGGAATGATCACCAACATCGGACATGCGCATACAGAAGGTTTTGGGGGTTTTGAGGGAGTGATAAGGGGGAAAAGTGAGTTGTTCGACTACTTGAGAAAAAACGATGGAAAGGTATTCATCAACATGAATGATCCTGTATTGTCCAATATGGCAAAACGATTCGAGGATCCACATTGCTTTCCCGATGAAGATGTTAAGTTGCTCAATGCACAACCTTTCGTTGAGTTTTCCATAGATCAAAATAAGGTTTCTTCTAATATGATTGGCGCTTACAATTTTGATAACATCGCTTCTGCTATCAGCGTGGGACGACACTTTGGTGTTCCGGATGAAAAAATAGCAGCTGCGATTCAGAGCTACACTCCTGAAAATGCACGATCACAGGTGATAAAGAAAGATTCGCTCACTATCATCCTTGATGCATATAACGCAAACCCGGATTCCATGAAAGCTGCGTTGAATGGTTTGGCAAAAATGGATGGTAGAAAAGTGGCTATCCTTGGAGACATGAATGAATTAGAGAATTCAGATCAAGAACACGATGAACTAATAGCCTTTGCGAAAGAGCTGGACCTTGAAGTAATTACAATTGGTAAGAAAATTGGAACATCCAGTGAAACAAATACACATTTTGATGATAAAGAACCGTTGATTGAATACCTTAAAGAAAAAACATTTCCGGATGCTGCTGTCCTTTTGAAGGCTTCTCGATCGATCGAACTAGAAACAATACTAGACTACCTACAACCATGAGTTTACAATTCACACATGATTTCCTTTCTGACTTGGCAAAGCATAACAAGAAAGAATGGATGGACGACAACAAGAAGCGGTACAACGAAGCGAAAGGGTATGTGATTGAGTTAGTAGCGGAAGTGATTGAAAAAGCTTCGGCCTTTGATAAATCACTGGCTGGGCTTGAACCAAAGAAAACCTTGTTCAGAATAAATCGAGACATTCGTTTCAGTAAAAACAAAGACCCCTATAAAACCAACTTTGGAGCCGCAATAGTGGATGGGGGAAGAAGATCGGGAAATCCAGGATACTATTTGCATATAAAACCAGGCGAAAATTTTATTGGCGGAGGACTTTACCAGCCTGAACCCCCCGTCTTGCAAAAGGTCCGACAAGAGATCGACTATAACAGCAAGAAGATTCATAAGATCATCGACGATAAGAATTTCAAGAAAATTTACCCGGAACCACATGATGGTGACAAGCTAAAAACAGCTCCGAAAGGCTATCCCAAGGATCATCCGGATTTGGAGTTACTGCAATTGAAGCACTACGTTTTTATGAGCAAAATTTCAGACAAAGAAGTTACCTCTAAGAAAATGGTGGATCTGACGGTGAATGCTTATAAGACCCTTTTTCCCTTCAATCAGTTCTTAGCAGAAGCAATTAGTTAAAATTCTTTCAATTAGGATTTGTGCATATCTAAAAGGATGCTACATTTGCAATCCTTTTTGATCACCGGGCCTTGCCAAGGTGATTTTTTACTTGGGATCTTAGCTCAGTTGGTTCAGAGCACCTGCCTTACAAGCAGGGGGTCACTGGTTCGAATCCAGTAGGTCCCACACTACTAAAAGACAGTCAAAAATTGGCTGTCTTTTTTCTTGTTCACAAGAAAGTAATCAAAATGGAGGCCGTATTGGATGGAACGACATTCCGATCGATCCATCAGATCTTGAATCATGGTGAAATCTTGGGCAATCTCATTTGTTGGAGGTTGGCAGTTTTAGTTCATGGAGTACATCGAATCCCATAAATTACAATATGGAAACAGGAAGAGTAATCGCTGAGTTTAAGGATAGATATGATGTGAGTGTTCCCCCAGAAACCTATGTATCTGAAGTCCTTGGGCAATTAAGATTTACAGCTGAATCAAGAGCTGCTCTACCGGCGGTTGGTGACTGGGTACTTGTAGAACCTTTTGATGAAACCCATGCCATCATTCATTCGATCATTGAGCGAAAGAATGCGCTTGAAAGACAAGCCGTTGGAACTCATGGTGAAACACAAATCATAGCTACAAATGTTGATTATGCCTTTATCGTTCAGGCACTTGATAGGGACTTTAACATTAATAGGATTGAACGTTACCTGACGCTTTGCAATGCAAATGATATTCAACCACTCATTATTTTAACTAAAGCGGACTTGGTGGAAGATGCTCAATTAAATCAAAATCTTGAAAGCCTGAAGCATCGGGTTATCGACATCCCAATATTGATCATTAGCAATGAAACTCAACTCGGATACGAAACTTTGAAGGAATATCTGACCCCCGAGAAAACCTACTGCATGTTGGGTTCGTCTGGAGTGGGTAAGTCTACGCTTATAAATAATCTGATAGGTGACGATGTACTAGAGACAAAGTCAATCAGTGCAAGTACGCAAAAGGGACGGCATACTACCACGCACAGAGAGCTCTTTGCTTTACCTAACGGAAGTTTCATCATAGACAATCCAGGGATGCGGGAAGTCGGCATGACTGACTCTGATGCCGGAGTGGATGCAACATTTGAGACTATCATTGAGCTGGCCAGGAATTGCCACTTTTCCGATTGCAGTCATACTTCGGAAATTGGATGCAAAGTGCTCGAGGCACT
>JANQST010000568.1 GCA_028279155.1 Cyclobacteriaceae bacterium | reverse complement strand
GTTTTCACTGATCAGATCCTTTTGGCGTTCCCAAATATCGAACAAAGCTTGATTGATCAATATCTTACCAATACCGATGCGCCTGGCTATTTCAATGCTGATGGATTCATCCAGGGCGGTGATTCTCCAAATACCATCTTCGACCCCCTCGTAGTTCGAATCGGAGATCTTGCTCCATTCAACCCTGCAGATATCGCAGCATTGGAAATAGTGTTTGAATAATTTTTATAGCTGGTTGATTAAAAGGCCTTGCATTCCGATTCAGCAAGGCCTTTATTTTGTTAACAAAAAAACCGGGCAATGCCTGGTTTTTATTCTTTAGTGGCTCATTAAAATCATGCCTCCGCTTCTGCCAATTCTACTTCCTTCTCGGCAATAAATTTCTCCGCATCTAACGCACCCATACAACCACTACCTGCTGCAGTCACTGCTTGCCTGTAAATTTTGTCCTGAGCATCGCCCGTCGCAAAAACTCCGGGGATATTAGTTTTAGATGTGCCCGGGATTGTTTTTATGTATCCGGTATCATCCATATCTAACCAATCCTTGAAAATGTCGGTATTAGGTTTGTGACCAATGGCCACAAAAAATCCTTGTGCAGGAATTTCTCTTTTCTCGCCCGTTTGGTTGTTCACAACCCTAACTCCGCTCACTTCTTCATCACCAAGAACTTCATCTGTCTCCGTATTCCACAAGATTTCAATGTTAGGCGCATTGAAAACACGTTGTTGCATGATCTTGGAAGCTCTCATCTCATCTCTTCTTACAAGCATATAGACTTTGTTTACGATCTTCGAAAGATAGCTTGCTTCCTCTGCTGCTGTGTCACCTGCTCCTACTAGAACAACATCTTGTCCTTTGAAGAAGAATCCATCGCAAACAGCGCATGCAGAAACTCCTTTTCCATTCAGTCGATCTTCACTTTCAAGCCCAAGCCATTTAGCAGACGCACCCGTTGAAATAATCACCGCTTCTGCTTCAATTTCTGTTTTTTCATCTACAGTAACCTTGTGCGGCCATCCGGAAAAATCAACGGAAGTGACCATTCCGCTTCTAACTTCAGTTCCAAACCGTTCTGCCTGCTTCTGAAAATCAATCATCATCTGCGGTCCTATCACACCTTCTGGATAACCAGGATAATTTTCTACATCGTTGGTGATGGTTAATTGCCCACCAGGTTGTCCTCCCTGGTAAAGAACTGGAGTAAAGCCTGCTCGTGCTGCATAAACAGCTGCAGTGAAGCCGGCAGGTCCTGACCCTATGATTAAAACTTTTACTTTCTCTATTGACATTGGTTTATTAATTCTTTGTTCAAATAAAAATTGATGTCCAATATGAACACCAATTTAAATGTTTTTGTGCCCAAAGAGGGCCACTTATTTCCGAATTGTCTTAAGCGTTACTCTTCTGTTTTCTCAGCAGGCTTTTCTTCTTTCTGAGGCCTTGGTAAAAGCACTTTTCTAGATAGTTTAAACTTACCAGTACGCTTGTCGATATCAATCAATTTCACTTTGATCTCCTCTCCTTCTTCCATCACATCGGAAACATTCTCTACACGTTCCCATTTGATCTCAGAGATATGCAACAATCCATCTTTACCGGGTAAGAATTCCACGAAAGCTCCAAATGGCATGATGCTCTTCACTTTGCCATCATACACCTCTCCCACTTCAGGCTGAGTTGTAATAGCTTTGATTCGTTTCATAGCTTCATCTAATGCCGCACCATCTGCAGCGAACACACTCACTTTTCCTCCTTGCTCGTCTTCTTCAATGTTCACAGTCGCACCAGATTCTTTTTGGATCTCCTGAATAATTTTCCCGCCAGGCCCAATTACAGCCCCAATCAACTCTCTATCAATTCGAAGCATAACCATTCTAGGTGTATGTGGCTTAAGCTCTTCTCTAGGCTGAGAAATTGTCTTAGCCATTTCACCCAGTATATGTAATCTTCCCTGCTTGGCTTGCTCAAGTGCTTCAGCCAAAACATCGTACGAAAGGCCATCTACTTTGATATCCATCTGGCAAGCCGTAATACCTTCAGTAGTACCTGTTACTTTGAAGTCCATATCACCAAGGTGATCTTCGTCTCCTAAAATATCAGAAAGTATGGCATATTTTCCTGAATCTGCATCCGAGATCATTCCCATCGCGATTCCGGAAACTGGCTTCTTCAATTTTATACCTGCATCCATCAATGCCATCGTTCCGGCACATACGGTTGCCATTGAAGATGATCCATTGGATTCCAAAATGTCAGAAACAACACGAATGGTGTATGGGTTTCCTTCATCTTCAGAAGGAATCATTGGTTTCAACGCTCGCATCGCAAGGTTACCATGCCCCACTTCTCTTCGTCCAGGTCCTCTATTTGGTCTTACTTCACCAGTTGAAAAACCTGGGAAGTTGTAGTGAAGAATGAACTTGTTGTATCCGGAGATCATTGCTCCATCAATCATTTGTTCATCAAGTTTTGTTCCAAGTGTTACTGAAGTGATCGACTGAGTCTCTCCCCTTGTAAACACCGCTGATCCATGAGCTGATGGCAAATAATCAGATTCTGACCATATTGGTCGGATCTGATCAAGATTTCTTCCATCCAATCGAAGCTTCGTGTCTAATACACAGTTTCTAACAGCTTCCTTTTCGATATCATGGAAGTACTTACCAAGAAGAAAATCATCCATTTCCTCAAGTTGCTCTTCCGAGAACTGCGAAATGTATTCTTCATAAATAGCTTTAAATGCTTCTTTTCGCTCAGCCTTATTCGGGTTTCCTGCTTCTGCTACTTTGTAAAGTTTGTCATAAACCTGAGTACGCATTGAAGCTTTTAGCTCCTCATCCTTAGGCTCATGATCAAATTCTCTCTTCTCTGTAGCTCCCACTTCTTGAGCCAGTTCCAATTGTGCTTTACATTGGATTTTAATCTCCTCATGCGCAATTTTTATCGCTTCCAACATCTCAGCTTCAGAAACCTCTTTCGATTCTCCTTCAACCATCATGATGTTTTCATCCGTACCAGCAACGATCAAATCCAACGTGGATGATTCCATTTCCTCTGGAGTAGGATTTACTTTGTAATTATCATCGACTTTCACAACTCGTACCTCTGAGATAGGTCCGTGGAATGGGATATCTGAAACTGCGATTGCTGATGATGCGGCAAGTGCTGCCAATGCATCAGGCATTACGTTATTGTCTGCAGATATAAGTTGTATGAATACCTGTGTGTCTGCATGATAATCATCCGGGAATAGAGGCCTAAGTGCTCTATCCACCAATCGGCATATTAATACCTCATAATCTGAGAGTCTTCCCTCTCTTTTCAAAAAGCCACCTGGGATTTTGCCAGCGGCTGCAAATTTTTCTTGATAGTCTACTGAAAGTGGAAGAAAATCCACTCCCTCTTTCGCATCCGGTGCGGATACTACTGTTGCCAATAACATGGCGTCTCCCATTCTAACTACTACGGATCCATCGGCTTGCTTAGCAAGTTTTCCTGTTTCGATGGACACTTCTCTGCCGTCAGTAAGTTTGAAGGTCTTAGTTACGTGTTTAGTCATAATATATAATGTAACAAGGATCCGTTTGACCCTTGGGTTGATAAATTAAAAAAGGGAATCAGAATTATGATTCCCTCTTTAAATGTCTTATTTCCTGATATTCAGCTTTGCAATGATGCTACGATATCTCTCGATATCGTTTTTATAAAGATAATCCAGGAGTCTTCTGCGTTTTCCAACTAGCTTCAAAAGACCTAACCGAGATGAGTGGTCTTTTTTCTGCGTTTTAAGGTGGTCTGTTAAATGATTAATTCTATGTGTGAAAAGCGCAATTTGTGCTTCAGTCGAACCCGTATCGGTATCAGATTTACCGTGTTCTTTAAAAAATTCTATCTTTTTTTCTTTCGTAAGATACATTCTAAATTTCTACCTCTTTTAATTTGAAGCGCAAATTTAGACTTCTTTCTCATTCTTAGCAAATCTTAATCGCAGCTTTTCTATCCATATATTGTAGAAATCTGTATCGAATAATCGGGCATCAATTCGTGCCTGACGAAGAAAAAAGAGCCCAAATGGTAACAAGACCATATCAGACAACCATACCGCGAGATAAGGATCCATCGCCCCCTCCTTCGCAGATTTCTCTCCTATGCTTGTGAAGACGTAGTAAATAATGAAAAACAGGATGGCAATTATTGTTGGCATGCCCAATCCTCCTTTCTTAATAATTGCTCCAAGCGGAGCACCAATCATGAACATCAAAATGCAAGCTACAGCCTGTGAATACTTCTTATATTTCTCAATAGTGTATAGGTTTTTATCTCTCCTGGATCGGTAAATCCGCTGCTCCGTCGAACTGACACTCACTTTGATGTTTCGCGCCTGATTTAAAGCACCAGTTACGATAGTGGCTTTCTTCTTTTTATTTCTTCCTTCAAACAATTTATAATCCAGATATTCCCATCCAAGGGTATCCAAAAGAATAGGATCGGTATCTGCTTGGGGGTTTGACTTTCTAAGCTTGTTTGTTTCATCTTGACTTAGCCGAAGCTTTATTTCTACTTCGTCCTGATTTGCTGAATTCTTCCCTAGGTACAAAGAAGGGTCTCGTTGGTTTTTAGTTGAATCTTGCTTTTTCTGATTTTTCGTTTGTTTTGGATCTTGCTTGAAACCGCCAAAGGGTAAGAAAGAAGATTTAATATACCCAGGCTCTGTTGTGGCTACTGTATCGATCCTATATTTATTGGTCTCCAGGATCATCTCTTTGTTCTTGATGTGATAATCGAAGGTATGATTCACATTAAGCACCAGGCTCGATTTTGATTTAACAATCATTGTGGCAAATGAGTCAATGTCTACTGTTAGCTCTTTGATATTCTTCATTTGCCGGTTGTTCTGAAATAGTTCTTCCTTCCTTCTTTTCAAATCAAAAGAAGCGAGACTAAACACCATGTCCATTTTATAGTAGTTAGTTCTGTAGAACTGGTTGACTTTAGTTTCTTTTTTGTCTTTCTCCCAATAATAATTCCCATTATATAGTTCAAGCTTGAGGTAGCGATCATCCAAAATGGTATACATCAAACTTGAATCCGCAAGAATTACTTTTTTGTTTCCCCTACCTTCTGAATGATCATAGATGATCACGTCAAGCAATGTCTTGCCGTCCGGGAGTTTATTCTTTGCTTTAATACTATAATCCGGTATGCCATTATAAAAAGCACCAGCTTTAATATCCAGTGCGGGTTTTGTATGCTTGATATCGTATAAGAGGCTATACGCTTTCAGGTTGGCTGCCGGGATTGCGTAGTTATTGAAGTAATAGGCTCCAATCGCCAGGAAAACAACAAAGAAAAAAATCGGTCGTAATACCCTAAGCAGTGATATCCCTGATCCCTTGATAGCTGTAAGCTCAAAGTTCTCACCAAGGTTTCCAAATGTCATAAGAGAAGCGACCAACACTCCAAGCGGTAAAGCAATCTGGAGCATGTTCATCGAGAAATAAAACAGGAGCTCGGCAAACACAGCTGCTCCAAGGTTTTTCCCAACGAAATCGTCAAAATACTTTAAGAGGTACTGGATAAGCAAGATGAAATTGGACACCGTAGTTGTGAGAACAAAAGGCCCAATGAAAGATTTAAGCATTAAGGTATCCAGCCTGCGCATATGAGGAACAAAATTAGAGAAGCTTCAGGAAGGACAGGCAAGAAAAATGCCAATTGTTTATCCTCCTACTATTTCTTTTAGGTCACTTGTCAAACTCTCCCACAATTCCTGGGCTTCATCTACATCCATGTCAGAGTAATCGGTAATCTGAACATAAACTGATTGGGTTAGTTCGTTCATTTCAAGCTTAAATTCAAAGTAGTTTGGATCATCGTCACCTTCATCTACCACATCAAACCGTACATGATGATTGGTTCTATTGGACGTTAATTTGGCAATTGTTTCATCACCATCCCATATGAAGGTGTACTCTTTGCTTGAATTATTGATGTTTACATCATCGGCAAACCATTGTGCCAAACCGGAAGCTGTACTAAAATATGGAAAGAGCATCTTCTTCGATGCATTGAACTCAAACTCTCCTACGTATTCTGTCTTCGCCATATTCCTTAAATTTTTGATAAGGTATAAAAAAAAACGATTTATCCAATAGCAGAAATGAAAAGAAATCTTGCTTAGATTTGCGTTCCTTTTTTCAGACCTTGAAAGAGGCATTTGGCGAGGTGGCCTGCCTTTGTCGGCAGACAGGCTCAGGCTGCGCGCCCCGGATGGATAGATCGTCGGAGTTTATAACCCGAAGGTCGGAAGTTCAATTCGGAAATGAAATAATGGCGAGGTAGCTCAGATGGTTAGAGCGTCGGATTCATAACCCGGAGGTCGGGGGTTCAATTCCCCCTCTCGCTACTTTTTATTTTCTTCAGGCTTCGATTTTCATCAATCTACATCCTTTTATACTTGTAAAGATTCCAGTTAAAGTCGTTCACATATTTCTTTTTGTACTTATTGACGACATGAAATTTGGTTAACTTAGTTATTCCATCCATAAAGGAAGTAGCTATGAAAAATTGCATCAAACGATTCCTCCTGATTGTATCTATTACATCTTTCTCAGGATTATTAGCTCAAACCAAATCTGATCATGCAGCGGAACTTTTAAAGAAGGATGCCTTTAAGACATTCGATTCAAATGAGGTGATTGGTAACGGTCAGATCACAGCATTAAGAGACAAAGGCTATAACTTGGTCGGAACCACTTATTTTCTTGAAGAACTGCTTCCTGGAAAAGTACGAATGCTCAAAAATGAAGAGTTCCTAGAGGGAGTTGAATTACGGTATAATATCTTCTTCAATCGATTGGAGGTCAATGCTCATGATGTATTGTTTGCAGCAATAAACGAACAAATCTCCGAATTCATAATAAATGATGGCGGATCAAATTTCCATTTCATTAACTCCACTTCACTTGTGAGTAATTCGGAACTGGGATACGTCAGACCTGTTCAAAAAGGTGATAAATACACACTCTTTGCAAAAGATTTGAAAATCAAAAAGGTTAAAGAATCTCGTGGAGCATATGCAAGCACAGGAGGAACGAATACGCTCCAGTTCGTAGATGAGATTGATTACTACTTCTATGACCAAAGTGGTAAAGAATTGATCCAGGTAAAATCCAGGAAGAAATTACTCGAACGTTTTCCTGAACTAAAGAGTTTTGGAGCCATTTCTAAAAACGATATGAAGAGTGAAAGCTTCCTTGCTGAACTGACATCTTTTATGAATAAGGCAGATTAGGTAATGTAAAAATGAAGTTATTAGGTAGATCTATAGGATATCCTGTTTCTTCATTGTTATTTAGTTGATTCACTTAAAATTCCAGAGATGAAATTAGCTACTACTCTATTGATGTTCTTCCTGATTTTTAATTCATATTCCCAACTACAGGGCAATCTATTGTCTCAAAATGCGCTTCAAAGAAACCTTGGATCTTCACCTGCTTTTTCTATGGTGCAGGTTAAAGCGAACAATGAATATAATACTGAAGGAAGTACTTATTTTATCAAGGAGTTAAAACCAGGAAAGATCAAGATAATCAAAAATGATAGTTATATCGAGGGAGTAGAGCTTAGATACGACATTTTTTATGATCAGCTACAGGTAAAAGCCAACGATGTATTCTTTGCCGCTGAAAATGAACTTATCTCGGACTTTGTTATCAATGATGGTGCGGTAAGTTATTGGTTTCATAATTCAAGAACATATGCTCCGGATCTGCAATTGGGTTACATTAGGTCCATCTATAAAGGTGCACAAGTATCCATTTTTGCCAATGACACTAAAAGGGAAAGAAAGACTGACTCTTCAGAACCATACTCTTCTGTTGATAACACAATTGAATACCTAGATGAGACTGATTACTATATCTACACCAGCTTAGACAAAGGGTTCGTAGAGGTGAAATCTAAAAAGAAACTACTTGAAAGTTTTCCATCTCTTAAGGATTTTGGGAATATTTCCAAAAGCAAATTAAAAGATGAAAAGTTCCTGCCGGAACTTGCTATGTTCCTTGAAAAATCGAATTAATTACCCCGCAAATCCAATACCCTTGTGACTACCATCGCAGTAGGGTTTGTTGCTTGATGCGCCACATCTACAAAAGGCTGTCACCCGATGCTTGGAGATTTCTGATCCGTCATGGTTTTTCACTTTGATGTTACCATACACCATTAATGGTCCATCCTTAGCAACTTCTACAATTTGCTCATCTTCTATTTCAGCACTCATAAGTTCTTGATTTTTTAGTTTATAGGACAAGGCACCTGATGGACAGACATCAATTTGATCTTTAATTTCTTTGGAGCTTGCACCATTGATAGTAACCCATGGTCTATTGGATGGATTGAAAACAGCTGGAAGTCCTTTAAAACATTTTTCAGAATGGATGCAAATCCCCGGTTTCCAAACCACCGTCAAATCATCATTGTCGTATTTTTTGATTACTTCGTCCATACTTACAATTTACTTCCTTCCTCAATAATTTCTTTATAATCCTCTAGGTTTTCCTTGAGATAAGATCGGACAAAAGGACAGAGCGGAACGATTTTTATCCCATTTTTTTCAATCCATTCAAGTGATTCTCTTACTAGCTTGTGCCCGACTCCCTGGTTTGCCAAAGCTTCAGGTACTTCTGTATGGACCATGTAATACTGGCCCTTACTCCCTTTTTTAAAATCAATCTTTGCCAGGTAATCATCAATAACCAATTCAAACCTGCTTTCTTCAAGATTGATCTGAGTTTTAAGCTGTGCCAGATCCATGTGCAAGTTTTTTGATGTATTCCGGAAGCTCTAGCTTTTCGGGAAGCTGGGCATCTTTTTCTGGTGTACCATACCTTGTTTCAACAGGGATTACACCACACCAGGAAGTCTCTTTAGCTAAATTCATGTTGACATCTCCGGTACGGATCTTGGCAGCTGCATTGTCTAATGATAGTCGAACGATTTTGGTAATTGAGACCTGATCAGGTGTGGGTTCACCTACATCTGCGATTCGGCCTTCACAGTAACGTTCCGTGAAAAGGTTGAAGAACTTCAGTTTCTCCGCCGGATCCGTAAGTTCAATAGCTTTCGCAAAACCGATGACTGACCGATAGTTGAACGATGAATCAAATGCTGTTGGAGATAATACTAAGCCGTCCATGTGTGTAATCGAAAAGCTAACCTCCTGTCCAATAATTGCATCCATGAAACCACTCTTGGCTGATGCATGAATATAGATTTCATCTTCCACCCTACAGAAACCTGTCGGGATCTGATGAGCCCGACCTTCTCTAACAAATGCGATTGTACAAAACAGACCTTCATCAATAATCTGGTGAATGGTGGCTCTGTCTTCAGTCCCGCGACTTGGGTATCTTGATGGTTTGGTTTTAACCATAATTAAAAATTGTTACGTCCTGCGAGGCATTCGCGTGTGTTCATGCTTCCAAAAAAAATACTAATCAATAAAACTAACACAAGCTGCCGATCCACCTCCATCAGGCGATAGATTTTTAGTAAAGGATTGGAATTGAAGAAAATTTTTCCAGGATATAAAAATATTATCAACTGAATTTCTACATTTGCGTTCCGTTTTGGAACGCCTGATCAATTGCAATTAATTTCAGAACGATTTTCCGCTTTAGCGGGCACCTAGTTCGGGGCATGGCGCAGTCCGGTTAGCGCACCTGGTTTGGGACCAGGGGGTCGCAGGTTCGAATCCTGCTGCCCCGACTTTCAGAAACCTTCTCTATGTTGAATAGAGAAGGTTTTTGTTTTTTAGAAGTCAATTTGGTTGACTCACAATATTCCGATTTTAGTTGTAATTTTTCGTGTATCAGATACGAAATAAATTTAACAACAAACTACTTTCAAAAACACCATTCTGCTTAATCACTCTGCTGGTTTATAATGAATTTGGTCCAGCTGTAATTGGCATGAATAAACCCGAATAAGGTGTGCTAGCAATTTATTTTGTGTAACACATTCCAATCTGAGGCGAACTACACGTCAATAGCGAATACTTTGGGTAGCTCATTATTCTGTAAGAAATGAAAGCTCTTCTGTTTCATAAGAATGAATTATTGATTTTTCGTCAAACATATCAATGTATTGACATCATCTCTTTTTCTTCTACATCCCTAAAATGTTTCACAAATTGGCACGGTGAATAATGATGAAATAATTAAAGAACTGGTAACATATTCTAACCTAAGACCAATTCAAAATTCATTATTGATAGCTTGAATCTAGTAACTATATATTATCCATTAATTCAGAATTACATATTGATAATGCGAAATTATGAGAAATTCAAGAACACTTTTAAGCGCCCTATTACTTTCAATTTCAATCATACTTCTGGCACAAACAGACCCCAAGCTCAGACCCTCAGAGGTATATGTATTGATGAGAGATGCAGTTGACAACAACCCTCGCGAAGAAAGGATAGCCATAACAAAGCCATATATGTCAAGAGCAATTAAGACAGATCTTTCTGATATAGAGCAATTCTATTTGGCTGAACTTCACTTCTGGAATTTCATGCCTGATAAAGCTCATGAAATCTATTCGAAGTTTTTAACAAGAGACGATAGTTTGGGAAGGGCATGTTGGCAACGAGTACTGCAAATAGAATTCGTGGCATACGAAAAAGCAGAGAAAGTTGAACGTGCAATCGAAGAATTTAGAAACAAATTCAGTCCACAGCCTAGGGATGAACTTTATATGTTCGGGCAAGTCTATAATGTTGGTAACAAATATGCTCAGGCTGGAGATCATCAAAAAGTACTAGATCTTGTTAACAATGAACTCGATATCTTGGATTATGAATGGCCTTACAAATCATACCTCCTACCTGTATATTTTTTTTCCAGTTACAAGGAGCTTGGAGAAACCGATTTGGCTATTAAACTTCTTAAAGACGCCAGAGCAGGGCTACAAAAAAAACTTGATAAGAGAAAAGAAACTGTTCTGGATAATGATCCTGACTTTGCGCGCCACTCAGAGCGGGTTGAGGGGATGAATACAATCATGACCACCAGACTCAGCTATAATCAATCCAATGAAAAATTTGAGGATGCAATTTCAAAAATGAACAATTATATTCAACGTATGGGTCAAGCTATGAAGAAACTGCCCGAAGTTTCGATAGCGTCTGCTACAAGAAGCATTCAGAAACTCCCATGGACCTTGTTATCCAAAGATCAAGAGGGAGATGCATCAAGTTCAAATGTAGATGGTAAGTCACTCTCCTATCACTACAACCAAGAAACGGATACACTCTATTTTAAATTTGAGTTATTTGATGGTTTCAATGCAGATGCTCCGGCTATTAGCGTCGCACTAGATATAGATAGTAATCAAGAAAACGGCATTAAATGGTATGGTTCTAATAAAGCTTTTAAAGTTGATCTTATGTTGTCTTTCGGTCCTAAACGCGATGGGGAAAAATATTTTGGTTATAATGGAATAACTGATGCAATTGGAATAAAAAACAGAAATTGGATAAACATAAAACAGGGAAATTTGAGATTTTATATAGATAATAAAAACGAAGTGTATTATTTGGCAGTCAAAAAAAATGATTTTGCTCCTTATTCGACAAGTGTGAATCTAATTGGGTCTGTAGGTAGTAATAGTATATGGAGTGATGATATAGGAAAAGAAGGAACTTATTCCACAATAGAGTTCGTAAAATAGCATTCCAATTCAATATTTCGAACCAATCTGT
The DNA here is from genome assembly GCA_028279155.1 of Cyclobacteriaceae bacterium. Lineage (GTDB taxonomy): Bacteria > Bacteroidota > Bacteroidia > Cytophagales > Cyclobacteriaceae > Ekhidna. The sequence goes on along the minus strand of JANQST010000568.1, from coordinate 1,416 downwards.
ATTGCAAATCAGCAACAACCTTTCAAACTATTTTTATATCATAGGTTTTACCATCCAATTCACTAATAGGTAACGCATTCCAACCTGAGACAAACAAAGCGGCAGCTACCGGTATTTTAGTTAAGAATTAACATCGAGATCACTTTACGAGTTCTTCAGTTAATAACTTAGAAACACATGAAAAGCATTTATTTAATCATTTTTATTCTTTTTACACTAAGCTGTAACAAAAATGAAACCATTGTTTGTGATAGGCTTACCGGAGGCAATTATATGCCTACCAAAGCATATGTAGCTATTTCTTTGACTCAGGGTTTTGACGGAGATTCTATACTTCAAGAATCAACCAAACCTTGGATAGAAAATGTTCGATTTGAATTAAATGGATCTGTTCAAAAAATTGAATTTAATGGTTCTTATTCTGATTTTGCTCTTTTTGATTCTAAATCAGGATTTCCGAAAGTCTATTTCGAATTTCTTGAGAAAAAATGGTCTTTTGATCCAGCAGACCAGTTGGCCCTATGGTCTGAACCTATGCTACCATCAGGAGTCTGGTTTTATGATCTTAAGGTAGAAGATTTTACTCAAAATCAATATTCAATGCAAGTCGTCGAATGGGAAAACTTTGACCCCAAAGTATGTGATGAAGTTCCAACAATCACCGATAGTACTTTGAAAAAAAGTAAAAGCCATTCTTAAGACTTCTAATTAAAAACGTTTTGTGAGAGTAAATCCAACAGTTCTTAGCCATAAGGAACCTTGCTGGATCGCCAGCGTTGAAATTCCCATAGAAGGAATTACTGCTCTAAACTGTGTGCGTATTGATCGGAAATATGCTTCTAAGCTCCAGTTTCTCCCTATATCTATTTGATATCCAATATGAAATTTCAGCCCGACTCCATACCTCAAATCATAGTCAACATGAACTAAATCTTCCACTATCTCCTCTACTGACATCGGTTGGTTAGATGCAATGGGAATCCTCGGAACATCCTCCCAATTGGAAAACCTACCAACGTATAGTGGTCCCGCTTCAATGAGAATTCTACCAGGTCCAATTTTTGGTAACCTAACACCCACACCGACACCAAGTATCCAATTTCCAAAATCATAGCTACTCAATATTCCAACCCTAGGAGCAAAGGAATCCTTAACTTCATAAGTCAATGAGATAAAATCTATATGCCCATAGTAATAGAAGTTCTTTGATTTGTGGTATCTTATTTTAATACCAGTTCCAAAACCTTGTTTTATATCGTGATTTAGTACACTTGAATTTGCTGATGGACGAAATTCACCATTGGCTGAATTAAAACCGGCCCCAACACCAAGTTCGAGTTTTTGAGCTGTCCCTACAAAGGTTAGTAACGTCAGGTTTAAACAGAATCCCATCCTTAACCTCCACGTTTTAAAAGA
>JANQST010000423.1 GCA_028279155.1 Cyclobacteriaceae bacterium | reverse complement strand
AAGTAGCATTATCAGAACCGGCTGAAATTTTAAAAGATGAATAATCGACCTCCAAAAATATTTCTTCGGTTCTTCCGATGGTTCTGTCATCCAAACCTTAAAAAACCAATTGAAGGTGATTTGATTGAGCTATATGAGGAGCGAATAAAGGTAAGCGGGAAACGAAAAGCCAATTTAAAATTCATCAAAGATGTACTTCTTCTTTTCAGACCTAGCATTATAAGGCCAGTAGATGGCACCTATCGAATAAATAACTACGGTATGATCAAACACAACATAAAACTCGCTTTCAGAAGCTTTAAGCGATTCAGAACCACTTTTGCTATTAACCTGATTGGCCTGTCCACTGGGCTTGCATCAGTTTTGCTCATTTATATCTGGATCAATGATGAACTATCTGTAGACAAGTTTCATGAGAAGGACAGTCAATTGTATCAGGTGATGCAAAACATCAATACTCCGGATGGAACCATTACCATCGAACCTACTCAGGCACTTCTTGGTCAAGCACTGGTTGATGAAATGCCCGAAGTTGAAATGGCTGCTTCTGTTGTTCCCGTGGGATCATATTCGTCCGACAGGATCATTCAATATGGACAAGTCAAACTAAAAATGCGAGATCAGTACGCCAGCGAGGATTACTTCAAGCTATTCTCTTATGAACTGAAAAGCGGGAACCCTGCAGATGTATTGTCATCTAAGGAAAGCATCGTCATATCTGCTGATTACGCAGAAAAGTTGTTCGGTAAGGGCACAGACCCCATTGGTGAAACTGTAACGATCCAGCAAAACAACGAAGTAAAGCCTTATATGATTTCAGGAGTTTTTAAAGACCTTCCTGCCAATTCCAGTAAGCAATTTGATGGGGTTTTCAGCCTGGAGGTTTTTCTTGAGTCGTATCCACATGTCCGGGAATGGACTAATAGTGATCCATACACTTACTTGCTGTTAAAAGAAAAAACGAATGTAACGGAGTTGTCCATTAGACTAGAAAAGTTTGTTTCAACGAAAGCAGAAGGGTACCGGCACACACATTTTCTTCAGAAATATTCTGATCGATACCTGCATGGCAAATATGAAGATGGAGTCCCGGTGGGTGGAAGAATTCAATACGTCAGATTGTTTTCCATCATTGCTGGTCTGGTACTTCTGATTGCATGTATCAATTTCATGAACCTATCGACCGCCAGGGCTTCAAGGAGGTTGAAAGAAATCGGAGTTAAAAAAGCAATGGGGGCAAAAAGAGGATCACTCATTTCACAACATTTTACCGAGGCTTTTCTAATGACCTTTATAGCCTTTCTGATAGCAGGTGCAATCGTTGCCTTCGTCCTTCCATCATTCAATCAGCTCACTGAAAAAGAACTTAGTATTGTCCCGGATTTCAAATTGGTGAGTTCTGTTTTACTCATTGGGCTTGTTACAGCCATTCTGGCCGGCAGTTATCCTGCACTGTATTTGTCTGGATTTGACCCAATCAAAATTTTCAGAGGTAAGATTACCGGTTCGGCAGGCGATCTGTGGGCTCGGAGAGGGTTGGTGATCTTTCAGTTTTCGGTCTCCATCTTACTGATCAGTTCTGTGATGGTCATCGCCTCCCAAATCAACTTTATTCAAAACAAAAATTTGGGATTCAAAAAAGACCATATCATTTATTTCAAGGCTGATGGAGAGCTTGAAGAAAGAGGCTCCTCTTTCATTGATGAGCTAAAAATGGAAACCGGTGTTCTGAATGCAGGCATGTTTGGGCATGATTTGCTGGGCAACAGCGGAAGAACATCAGGTGTCCGATGGGAAGGGAAAGGAGAGGATGAATACGTTCGGTTTGCAAACCTAGAAGTGGGATATGATCTGATTGAAACTTTTGGCCTGGAATTAGTCGAAGGCCGTACTTTTTCCCGTGACTTTGGTGATGAAGGTTCCAAAATTCTTTTTAACGAAAAAGCGATTGAGGTGATGGGAATTGAAGATCCTGTCGGGAAAACCATAAAACTGTGGGGCAGAGATCGGGAAATAATAGGTGTGGTGAAGAATTTTCACTTTGAATCTCTTTACCAGGAAATCACTCCTTGCTTCCTACAGTTTTATGAAGAACAGTCCACGATTGTTGTGCGAATTCAGTCGGGAAACGAATTGGAAACCATTGGCCGTATCGAAGAAATGTACCAGGCCCGAAACCCTGGGTTGACTTTCACTTTCAATTTTTTCGATGAGGAGTACGATAGACTTTATCGCTCTGAACAACAAATTGCAGGCATATCAAAATCATTTGGTGCTGTCGCTATTCTTATTTCCTGCCTTGGTTTGCTAGGCCTGGTTGCTTTTACATCCGAGCAACGGCAAAAAGAAATTGGGATAAGAAAAGTATTGGGATCCAGTGAGTACAAGCTGGTCCTACTGCTAAGCAGCGATTTTTCTAAAATGGTTGCTGTTGCAATTCTTGTTTCACTTCCACTCAGCTTCATTATCATGAAATACTGGTTGGAATCATTTGCTTACCGGATTGAGCTTAACATCTGGTTTTTCGTTGGTTCTGGTGTTTTGGCGATGTTGGTTGCCCTTCTGACCATGAGTTTTCAAACTGTTAAAGCCGCAAAGGCTAATCCCGTTGAAGCATTGAAGTATGAATAAGCCACCTAAACTTTTTCTGAAATTTTTCCGATGGTTCTGCCATCCGCAACTCAAAACCCCCATTGAAGGTGACTTGATGGAATTGTATGAAGAAAGAGTAAGGGAAATGGGAAAGAATAAAGCGGATCAAAGATTCATCAAAGATGTCTTACTCCTTTTCAGACCTAGCATCATTAAGCCAGCGGATGGCACCTATAGAATAAATAATTACGGTATGTTGAAAAATTACTTCGTTACTTCTTTTCGTTTTATAAAACGGGAGAAAATGTTCTCCATGATGAACATCCTTGGTTTAGCTCTTGGAATTGGTTGCGGATTGGTCATTTATAAGATCATCGACCATGAAACCAGCTTTGACAAGCACCACTCAAATTATGAGCACATCTACAGACTTGTCAACGAATTCGAGCGGGATGGTGATTACGTGTATTTTGCAGGGCAACCCCATGCGATTGCAGAAGGGTTAAGAAATGATTTCGGCATAACATCAACAATGAGCTACTACGATAAAGATGGTTTCATTGCGGTTGAAGATTCAGAAGGAAACAAAAAGAAGTTTCAGGAATCGGAAGGGGTGGTATTTATTGAGCCCGAGTTCTTAACACTTTTCGATTTTGAATGGATTTCCGGAAATGCCACAAGCGCTCTTTCTGAAAAAGGTAAGGTAATCTTAACCTCTTCAAATGCTCAAAAGTACTATGGGTTGAAACCTGATGATGTACACAAAGCTGTTGGAAGATCACTCGTTCTTGAAAATGAGAAAACATTGTATGTCTCGGCAGTTATAGAAGATCTGCCATCAACCTCAGATTTTCCATTCAAGGTGGTTTTTCACTACCAGGACCAGGATGTTGCGAATCGATACTTCTATGAAGGAAAAAGCTGGCAAGAGTACAACAGTGCCACCAATTGTTTTGTTCTTTTGAAAGACCAGATGTCACAAAGTGAGTTCGAAGAGCAGCTCGAAGGATACCTAATGAAGTACCAGCCGGAAGACATGGCAAGTTTGATGGAGCTCAAACTTCAACCGCTTGCTGAGATGCATTCCAGCAGCACCGTAACAAGAAATTATCGTGGAGCTACAGTTAGTAACAATAAGTTGATCGCACTGGGAATTGTAGGTCTGTTCATGATCATCACTGCCTGTATCAATTTCATCAATCTCTCCACAGCTCAAGCAGTAAAACGATCGAAAGAAGTTGGTGTGAGAAAGTCACTTGGAAGCAACAAAAGTCAATTGATCATGCAATTTCTTTCGGAAACCTTCCTGATAACATTGATAGCAGCAGTTTTTGGATTATTAGTAGCCCAGTTGCTCTCAAGCGAGATCGAAAACATCTTTGGCTATGAAATAGATCTGCAATTGTTCACTGAACTCGAAATGCTAAGGAACGTAGCAATCATTGTTTTATCCGTGACTTTTATCTCCGGAATTTATCCAGCAACAATTCTTGCAAGAATGAATCCGATATTGGCAGTCAAAAATTCATTGAGTGCTAAGCAAACGTCTGGCTTTCTTTCCCTTCGAAGAGCGTTAGTTGTTTTTCAGTTTGCTATCTCACAAATTCTGATCATTGGAATTTTGATTCTGAATATGCAAATGGACTATTTTCTTACAAAGGACCTTGGCTTCAATAAAGATTCAATCATTACTGTCAAATTACCAGAAAGTGACTCACTCAAACTTCAGGTTTTAAAAACCAACCTAATGAGCAGTTCGCAAGTAGAAAAAGTTAGCTTTAATACTTCAGGACCACTTGCAACCTGGAAGGTCAACAACCCTATTTATCATCCAGGCATAGTTGAAGAAGACCCATCAGGAAATCTCAAAAATGTTGATGAGAATTATCTTGACCTATTTGAATTGGAGCTCATTGCTGGTGAGAACTACAAAGAGGGCGATCCACGAGATCATGTGGTTGTTAATCACAAAATGACTCGACTTTTCGGATTTGACGATCCAGTTGAAGCACTTGGGGAGCGGTTCCAATACGGTCGTAGCGGAAGGGAATATACCATTGTTGGGGTCGTAGAAGACTTTCACGCTGGTTCACTCAAAAGAGAGATGGATAACGTTGTTTTTGCAAACATGAAATGGAACATATACCAGGCTGCCATTAAATTCAATGCGAATAAATCCAGTTTTTCTGACATTCAAAACTTAATTGCACACATTGATAAGCACTGGAGTACTGCTTTTCCAGATCATGTGTTTGATTTTGAGTTTTATGATGAGCACTTGGCAGCCCTCTATGAAACGGAACACAATGTTTCAGAGGTTTTCAAAATCATTGTTGCCATTGCTATAATCATTGGATGCCTGGGATTGCATGGCCTGGTTTCATTTATGGCAAATCAGCGAACGAAAGAGATTGGAATTCGAAAAGTAATGGGAGCGTCTGTCCTGAATATTTGGAACATTTTTTCAAAAGAGATGCTCATTCTTTTGACGATTGCGTTCTTTATTGCGGGACCAGTTGCCTATTATGCGATGAATTCATGGTTAGACAATTATGCCTATCGGATCCCATTAACGCCAACCGTTTTTGTAATTGCAATTCTTGTGAGCTTAGCAATCGCTTTATTGACAATTAGCTATAGATCCATCAAGGCATCAAAGGCAAATCCGATACTTTCTTTAAGAGACGAGTAACCTTATTTACTTTATCTCCGTACGATGTATATTATTTGTTATAATTTTGTATATTATACATTGTATATCTAAATGAAGAATAAAGGACTAGGCGAATTTGAAGAGCTCATACTTCTAGCTGTGTGCATACTTGATGGATCAGCGTACGGAATATCGGTAAAAAAGGAAGTTGAGAAGCACTCAGGAAGAAGCATTTTATTAGGGGCAGTACATATCACCCTCTACAGGCTCCAGGACAAAGGTTTTCTCAAATCAAAATTGGGTGGCAACAGTGAAAAAAGAGGAGATCGTCGAAAACGTCTGTTTTCAATCACAGAAACCGGGATGCAACAGTTGCAAGCAGCTCAGGATGTTCGTCAAAAAATGTGGCAATTCATTCCACAGTTAAAACAGTAAGCTCATGTCTAAAAAAATGAAAAAGGGCGCATCCATTATTCGTTGGATGCTATCTAGGACAATAGACGAAACCTTGCTGGAGGAATTCCTGGGAGATCTTCACGAGATGTATGAAGAACGATTATCAAAAGGAAAGTTCTATGCTCAATTCATGAGATGGATCGATGCTTTTCATTTAATGTTCGGTTTTCTTTCCATCGGTCCTTTCAGAACTCAAAATACTACATTCATTATGTTCAGAAGCATGTTTAAAATCGCCTGGCGAAATGCGTTGAGGCAGAAACAATTCACTGTTTTAAATATCCTCGGATTAACTTTCGGAGTTGGCACTTGCATCTTGATCGGACTTTATGTTCATGATGAACTAACCTATGATACCTTCCACAAAAAAGCCGATCGTATCTACAGAGTCAATCAGCCGAACATTTGGGGCGACTGGAATCAATTATCATCCAGTACAGGACCCAATGTCGCCACTGCTTTAAGAGAAGATGTCCCTGAATTCGAACAGGTAACAAGGCTATTGAGCCTTGGCTCTCAAACGGTGGCCATTGGCCTCAATGCCGAACATTCAACTGCATTCAAGGAAACCAAATTTTACGCTGCAGAGGAAAATTTCTTTGATGTTTTCTCATTCGATTTTTTGGTCGGAAATCCAGAAACCGTATTTCTCGAGTCAATGAATATGGTACTGACTCTCGAAACAGCCTATAAATACTTCGGTGAGGATGTATTTCCTGAGAACGTCTTAGGAAGAACGGTAGAATTAAAAGACTATGATGGGTCCTGGAAAACATATACGGTCAAAGGTATTGTTTCTGATGTTCCTCATAAATCCCACATTCAATTTGATGTACTTGTATCACTAAAAAGCCAATCAGAAATGATGCAAATGCATGGGTGGAAATGGATTTGGACTGCATTTTCAACATATGGTTTAGTAAAGGAAGGGACGAACATTTCTCGAGTTGAAGAAAATATTCAAGTATTACCTCCAAAGTGGGCTCCACCTACCACAGAACGAATTTTCAATCAATCCTTCGAAGAATTTACCAACGGACATCCATGGAAGTTGGACTTACAACCTTTATCAGAGATTTACAGCTCAGGCTCACCCAGCGTACATTCCTTTGGGCCAACAGGGAATCCTCAGTTTGTCAAAATTTTTGGGGCAATAGGAATATTGGTGTTACTGCTTTCAGCGATCAATTTTATGAATCTTTCAACTGCTCGTTCAGCCAATCGTGCGAAAGAAGTTGGAATTAGAAAAGTGCTTGGCTCGGAGAGAAAAGCACTATGGTATCAGTTTATACTGGAGTCAATCTTATTCGTATTAACAAGTACGTTACTGGCTTTTTTCATTGTTCACGGTTCAATTGATGCATTTAATTCCCTTGCAGACAAGAACATTTCCCTATTGCCTCACCTTAACAACCCTATGTTCTATGGAATAGTCCTGTTGTTCATTATTCTCTTAGGACTCCTGGCAGGAAGCTACCCAGCCTTTTATCTATCTGCCTTTAAACCAATAGAAACATTGAAAGGCAAGCTTAGCATTGGTTTCAATGGAAAGGGCCTCAGAAACGGATTGGTTGTATTTCAATTTACTATTTCAATCGCCCTTATCATTTGTACCTTTTTCGTGCAAAAACAATTGTCATATGCTTCGGCTATGGATGTGGGCTTTGCTCGAAACAACATTTTGCAACTTCACAACATTGAACAATTCGGGTTTGATACTGAAGTGCTAAAGACAAAGTTGGAATCAAACCCTGCTTTTACCAACGTAGGCAAATCGTTTGGTCTCCCACCGAATATTTGGTCCGGAGATCGCTACAAAGCAAAAGGCGGTGATCATGTGGTACAACTCAGCAATGTGAGGACCGAAGAAGATTACCTGGATTTGTTGGAACTTGAATTTCTTGCAGGAAGAAATTTTGACCCCTCAAGACCCAATGATAAATACAAAGTGGTTCTTAATGAGACTGCAGTTAAGACGTTGGGTTGGGGTGAAAAGGGATCATTTGACATAGACTCTCCTATCGGTAAAATTGTTAAGCTGGCATCTGGTGATGAAGATGAATTTGAGGTGATTGGAGTGGTGAAAGACTTCAATTTCAATAGTGTCAAGAGGGAAATACGTCCTCTGGTTATCATCCATCATTTCAATGATAAAGTTTGGGACTATGGTGCCGGATTATCTTACTATTCCATGCGACTTGATCAGAATACAATTACAAATTCGAGTGAACTTCTTTCACTTTTAGCTGATCTTGAAGGAGAAATTGCTGAAATTGATTCAACAGTCCCATTTGAGTATAGTTTTATGGATCAGGAATTTGAAAACACGTTCCGATCTGAACAACGAATGGGAACAGTTCTAAATCTGTTTACATTCATGGCTATTGTCATAGCTTGTCTTGGATTATTTGGACTGGCTGCATTCACAGCTGAACAACGTACTAAGGAATTGGGAATCAGAAAAGTGCTTGGAGCTAACGCCTCTGAAATAGTCTGGATATTCTCATCCGAATTTACCAAGCTTATACTCATCTCAATTTTAATCGCAACTCCGATCACGTATTACCTTGTAGATCAATGGTTAAATGGATTTGCCTATCGAACTCCGATTGATCTTTGGGTTTTTGCAGCGGCCGCTTTTAGTGCATTAATGATAGCAATCATTACAATAGGATATCAATCAATCAGTACTGCGAATAAAAATCCAGTACTGTCTTTAAAGGATGAGTAAGCCAGTCTAACGTTCATTTTTACATGTCCATTGAAAGTAGCCTGATCCATGTTACTTTTAATAGAAAGTCAAAAGTTTTGTCTCTTCAATTCAAATTATTTGAGATCCTCTACCTGTTCGCAGCCTTTCATGGTGTGTTCCTGGCATCTCTGTTGGTTTTGAGAAAAAGTGCCAGAAATTCAACCTATCTGGTTTTTCTGATTCTACTGTTCTCGTTTTATCTCACTGAAAATGTGATTTATTCCTCCGGATACATCAAGCAGCTCCCACATCTCTATTTTGTGACCCTACCGATCATCTTCCTCATCGGACCATTGTTTTACACATACATTCGCTCATCGCTTACTGTCAATTTCAAATTAAAACCTAAAGATGTAATCCATCTTCTCCCCTTTGCTTTTGAGCTTATAATTCTACTTCCATTTTATAGGTTGAGTGGGGATATAAAAATCAGAATATACGAGTATAGCCTTCAAAATACGGGTGGTTGGGAATTCAGTATCTACTTCGTGGGCTTTCTTATCTACATCGGAAGCACATTTTGGTACTTTTTCGCTTCCTATAAATTATTAAAAGACCTGCCTAAGCCATCAAGTACCAAGGAACGTAATAAGATCAACTGGCTGAAAAAAGCTTCTATCGGTTTCTTTTCCTACATGTTTCTAAGCTTGATCTTTTCAATCCTTGTAAGAGCATTTCCTGAAATCACCATGATCTACTTTCATGTGAACCTCATAAGTCTCACCATCTTAATTCATGCAATCGGTTACGTAGCGTACCTAAGCCCAGGACTTTTCAATGGAAATCAGCAATCCAACTACCAATTCTCAGCTATTGGTGAGGAAAAAATGGGCTCATTGAAAAAGCAGTTAGAAGAGGTAATGGTCTCAAATCAACCTTATTTACAATCAGAGGTTTCCGCTGATGATATTGGTCAGCTTCTCAACATTTCGAAACATCAATTATCTCAACTTCTTAATGTAGGATTAAACACAAATTTCTACGACTTTATCAATCAATACCGAATCGAGCATTCGAAAAAAATTCTCAGATCATCAGAGTACCAGGAAGCGAAGATCCTTCATATCGCTTTTGACAGTGGCTTTTCCAACAAAGCTTCATTTCTGAGAAACTTCAAGAAGTTAACTGGTCTGACTCCAACAACTTATCGTAACCTGCAGGAAAATCAGGTCTCAATCAATTGAGTAGCACCTCCTCGGTTTACGTCGACCGTACATTGAGTTTAAAACAATAAACTCATGAAAAAGACAATGCTACTAATCCTGATGCTTTCTGTCATTTTATTGAAAGCCCAGGAAATCAACAATTTTTCACACCCGGAAGGTTATTCTCCAGGAGAATGGGGTGAACTCGGAGAGGTCCAAGAATTTGGAAGTGGAGACAAATCGATGATTTTACTTCCTGGATGGGGATTTGACTTTACTATTTTTCAAAACTTCATTGAAGAGTACAAATCGGATTTCAAAATTTATGCGGTGACATTGCCTGGGTTTGGAAATACTCCAGCTCCTCCTATGCCAGAAGATCCAGCCAATTTTCAGGACCTCAACTGGACCAAAGGCATTCTAGAAGGAATGAATCAGCTAATTGAAAAAGAAAATATCACAAACACCATTTTGGTGAGCTATTTCACCTACAGCAATATGATTGCCATGCGCTTCGCTATGGACAATCCTGAAAAAGTTTCCAAGGTGATAGTCATGAGCGGGATGGCTAAGTTCACCTCAACATACCCAGTCTATGAACCCAGGAATCTTGATCAAAGAATAGCTTATGTGGAAAGGTATCTTGGACCGCAATGGTTTAAGACCGTTGATAAAACCACCTGGGACAATGGCAATTTTCACAAAAAGATGTTTGCAAAAGATTCGGTCAGGTCATTTGGGTATTGGGACATGATGTCGGAAGTTCCAATTCCAACGGCTGTGCGGTATTTATGTGAGTACTATTGTACAGACCTAAGTTTGGAGTATTCAAAACTTAATGTACCAGTCTTGGTTGTTCTACCATCATTTACTGAAGAGTTGCTGACTCGAACCGAAACGTCCTACCTGGCTCCCTTTTTCCATCATAGTTGGATTGGGGCAAGACCAGCAAGTGACTCGATATCTATAATAGCTCTTACAGATACCAATGCCATGATGGTTGAGGATCAGCCTGAAAAATTGTTCGGAGTAATCAATGAATTTCTTGAGAATAAATTGAACACATTTCAAGTGGTAAGGTGAACCTACTGCGAAGATTGGAGGATTATTGCTAAGTTGCCAGCGATTATCCTTTGGTCTTCCATGATCCGCAATGC
>JANQST010000567.1 GCA_028279155.1 Cyclobacteriaceae bacterium | reverse complement strand
CTTCCTAAGCAAACCAAAATTTCTTGGACTATGTCATCAGTACCTCGATCTCTAGGAGTGGATGAACTTCAATCTCAAGCAGAAAAGGCAGGGATTTTTGGTATCTCATATCAGGATGTAAATGTTGCAATCACATCTGTTTTGAAGAAAGCCAAAGAAGATGACATTATCCTTGTTACGGGGAGCACCTTCATCGTGGCTGAAATCGACAATTTATAGTCATTCTTCATAGGCCAATATTGTGGTAATTGTAGGTATATAAGACCTGAAGACCTATTAGCTTGCGGCTTGATCTTGATTGGGCTGTATTTTGTGTGCCGGGTTTTTAGATTGATCGATATTTAATTTATTTTATCAAATGATAGTATAAATTCACGATGTTTTGTAGACCAACCTTATGATAACCAGCGTAATTAACCAAAAAGGCGGAACAGGTAAAACTACCACCGCAGTAAACCTGGCTAGCGCTCTTGTTCAGAAGAAGAAGAAAGTGTTGGTTATTGATTTGGATCCACAGGGAAACCTGTCCTATTCCTTAGGTATCAACGATTTCGATCATTCTATCAGTGAGGCGCTACTGCAAAAGAAGAAGATATCCGAGCTTATCGTAGAGAGAGAAGGGATTGATATAGTGCCAACAGACCAGAGGTTGAGTAAACTTGAGTTTGGTTCTAAAAGCAAGATTTCCGAATTCATGTTAAGGGATGCCCTTAAAAAAGTACGGGGCTATGACTTCATCTTAATTGATTGTCCACCTTCGTTATCATCTCTTACGCTTAATGCATTAAGTGCCTCTCACACAGTTGTCATTCCAATACAGTTAGATGTCTTCAGTATTCAAGGACTTGAGCAGATCATGGAAACCATCAAGGAAGTGAAATCTTCTTTGAATAGAAAACTCAAGATTGCTGGAATTCTTCCCGTCTTGGTAGATGGAAGGAAAAGACTGACAACAGAAATTAAAGACTATGTGAAGCAGAATTTTGATGTTGGCCTATTTAAGAGTGAAATAAGAACCAATGTTAAGGCAGCTGAGGCTCCTTCGTTTGGAGAGTCAGTCATTAAATATGCCCCAGCATCCAATAGTGCAAAGGACTACATGAAGTTTTGCGGGGAGTATTTACGAGTCATGAAAAAAATAAGCTAATGGCAGCACTTGGAACAAACATGGGTAAAAAGCCGGAGAAGAAAAGCGAATCTCTGGTAGTGAAAAAGCCAAAGAAGAAAGTTGTTAAAGCAAAAGCAAAGGAACCTAAGAAAGCAACAGTAAAACCGCAAGCTCAGAAGTCAACAAAAAAAGTTGTTAAGCAAACAAAAAAGGTTGCCGCAAAACCTTCAGTTTCCAAAAAGCCCATAGCAGCTAAAGCTTCTGCTAAACCAAAAGAGTCCAAACCAACTAAAGCTCAAAAACCTGTAAAAGCTAAAGCTACTACTCCATCAAAAGCAAAAGCTGAAAGTGCTCCTAAAAAGGGGGAACAAAAGCGAAAACTGAGAAATGCTACTTTGATACTTGAGCCATCAAAAAGGAAGAAGATTAGAAAGACGAAGGTGATTCTGGAAGGTGATCTAAGCATTAACAATGTAGATGCATTTATGTCTCAGATTGAGCCAATTTTTGATGATTACGATTACGTTGACTTTTTTCAACGAGAAGTAACCACCCTCGATCTGTGCCACGTTCAGATGCTTTACTATTTTCAAAATCATCCCACCAGAAAAGGGAAGACCGTAACTGTAAATTCGGAACTCCCTACAGATTTGAAAAAGGTGGTAACCAATGCAGGGTTTAAAGAATTTATGTTTATTCCAAAACTTGTTTAAATGAAAAAGAATATTCTCATAGTTGACGATTCGGAGAGCATAAGAGAGCTGGTAGGTAATTCTCTTGAGAATGCTGGCTATCATGTTATAAAAGGAATAAATGGAAAAGACGGGGTTGAAGTCCTTAAGAGCTTTGATGATACTGTGTCACTAATCATCACCGACCTCTTTATGCCAGAAATGGATGGGATCGATTTAATCAAGGAAGTAAGAAAAGACAGCACTTACAAATTCGTTCCAATCCTTATGCTCACCACAGAATCACAAGCCGAAAAGAAATTGTAAGGAAAGAAAGCAGGCGCAACAGGGTGGATGGTAAAACCTTTCGAAGAAGGCAAACTCCTTCGGATCGTAAAAAAAGTGATTGGGTAATGGAGAATTTACACAATGTATACCTGGAAGAAGTTGAAGACCTTTTCAGCAGAATTGAAGAAAGCCTTCTTTTGTTGGAAAAGTCTCCCGATGATCCAGCACTGATCGCTGAGGTTTTTAGATCTATGCACACCCTGAAAGGGAGCAGTAGTATGTATGGTTCTAACAAAGTTGCCGACTTTGTTCATAACCTCGAAACCATATATGATCGTGTTAGAGGACACGAAATCGATCTTACTCAGCCGATTATAGATGCTACGTTCAAGTCACTAGATCATTTAAAGAAGATAGTACAGTCACCTGACATTCCGGATCCAATTGATGCCAAGTATCATGAAAAACTAACTGCTGACATTCTTGGGCTTTTGGACGAATACAGTGGTGGAGCCACAATAGTTAAGAGTGAAAACACTTCAAGAAAGAGCACCTACTTTGTTTCATTCATCCCTGACAAAAACATCTTTGCAAATGGAACAAACCCTCTGCTCTTGGTAGATGAACTACGTGACCTTGGAGCATCACGGGTGTATACAAAAATCAGTAAAGGATTGACTTCAAAAGAGGCAGATCCAAAAGAATGTCATACCTCATGGGATTTCATTCTGGTAACCGAAGAAGATGAAAACCCTATTAAGGATGTTTTCATCTTTGTTGAGGATACTAGCAAAATCACAATTGAAAAGGTAGCTGATGTAGATCTACTTTCTATTTCAGAATTCACTTCCAAGTTGCCATCAAATGATCTGAATGCCAAACCACCAACACTGAAAGAGATCAAGAAGTGGGCCTCAGCGATTCCAAAAGATATCCTGGAACGAGTAGCTGAAGAGGTAGCATTAAATGAGGAAGTTGATGATACAGATAAGGACGAAAAGCTACAACG
Organism: Cyclobacteriaceae bacterium; assembly: GCA_028279155.1. Lineage (GTDB taxonomy): Bacteria > Bacteroidota > Bacteroidia > Cytophagales > Cyclobacteriaceae > Ekhidna. Next base: position 4,778 of record JANQST010000567.1, on the reverse strand, counting down.
ATCGCATACCCAAGAAGAAGCCATAACAAGCATCAGGGTTTCTTCAGATAAACTTGATGAGTTGATGAATCAGGTAAGTGAATTAGTCACCACACAAGCAGGGTTGTCTCTCTATGCTGAAAACAACTTCGATCCTCTTCTGAATGCAATTGCTGATAATGTAGAAAAGCTCTCTCGACAACTTCGAGACATAGCATTTGAGATGACGCTGATTCAAATTAGCAATTTGTTTAGAAGATTTAATCGGGTCACTAGAGATATTTCTACACAACTTGGCAAGTCGGTAAAATTCATTACAGAAGGCGGAGACACTGAGCTTGATAAGAAAATCATTGACAGCTTAGCTGATCCTTTAATGCACCTGATTAGAAATAGCCTTGATCATGGTATTGAATCCAGGGAAGAGCGGATTAAACTGGGTAAGCCTGAGAAGGGAACCATCAAACTAAGCAGCTATTACTCTGGTGCGAAAGTGTACATCCAAATAGAAGATGATGGAAGAGGGATAGATGCTCAAAAGATTAGAGAGAAAGCGATTACCAATAGGCTCATTTCGAAGGATGATGATCTGACAGAAAAAGAGATTTACGACCTGATTTTCATGCCCGGCTTTAGTATGGCAAAAGAGGTGACCGACATATCTGGAAGAGGAGTTGGAATGGACGTTGTGAAGAAAAACATTTTGGATATCCGAGGTGACATTTCTGTAGAATCTAAAGTTGGAAAGGGAACAAAGATCATTCTAGGTCTGCCATTGACTCTTTCAGTTATTGACGGACTTCTTGTCAAAGTAGAGGCCACTTCATTCATCGTTCCGCTAGTAGATATCAAGAAATGCTTTGAGATTAAAAGAGAAGAATTGTCGAATGATTTCAACGAATTGATAACCCTGGAAGATGAGAAGATCCCTTACCTGGACCTTAGAAAGGAATTCCTGATTAAGGATGATAATCCACCGGAAAAAGCAAGCATTATTCTTTTGGAAAATGAAGAGAACAAAATTGCAGTTTGTGTGGATTCAATAGTTGGCGAATATCAAGCGGTACTTAAACCAGTCGGGAAGTATTATAGAAATCAAGAGTTTGTTTCAGGAGCAACGATCCTTGGCGATGGAAGTATTGCCCTGGTTCTGGATGCTTATAAGATAATTGCAAGAAAAATTGTAAAACAAAAAAAATCAGCATGAGAAGTATAGAAGAACAAGAGCACGAGAATGAGGCAATGGAATCTTACTTGTCATTCAAGTTGGATGATGAATTTTTTGCTGTAGATGTAAAAAAAGTAATTGAGATTTTGGAAGTCCCTGGAATCACTAGCATTCCCTTATCTCCGGATTACATGGCCGGGGTTATTAATCTTAGGGGAAAGGTCCTTCCACTCATAGATACAAAAGTCAAATTCGGATTGGATCCGATAGAGTTTACAGTTGACACTTGTATAGTAGTAATTGAAATCGAAGTTGAAGGAGAAGTGCTTCAAATTGGAACCTTGGTGGATGCCGTATTAGAAGTTTTAGAGGTTCCTCAATCTAGCATTCAGCCCTCACCAAGTATTGAAGCAAAATACAGGCTTGATTTTATACGAGGAATGATAAGAAGAGAAGAGGATTTCATAATGCTCCTTAATCTGGATGAAGTTTTCAGTATTCAGGATGTGATGTATATGCAAGAGGCCAATGAAACCATGTCTTCAGAAGAGCTGACAGAAAAGTAAGAGAGGATGAATTTAACCGTACAGTCTAAAATTACCTTGCTGGTAATTGTAATAGCAGTGATTTCCGTTATCATGGGAGTCCATCTCTATTTGTTATTTGATGCACTAAGTGTAAATGGGGAAGACGTAATAGCCGAGTCTCAGAAGTATGCGAGATATCTGATGATATCCTTAATCATTGGTGGGCTTTTTCTTATAGCTGTCTTTTTTATCATATATATGTACTTCAAGAAGTCGCTTGGAGCAGCCTTCCGTGCAGTAGCCAATATTTCAAAAGGAAACTTAGACGTTGTTATTGAAGCCTCATCTGATGATGAAGTTGGTATGTTGTTATCCAAACTTCAGACGATGAGTAACAAACTAAAGGACATTGTCTCCGCAGTTGTAACAAGTAGTGAAAGCATCGCCAATGCAAGCCTTGAACTTAGTAGATCTGCACAGGTTATGTCCGAAGGAGCATCTGATCAGGCGAGTTCAGCTGAAGAAGTTTCTTCCTCGATGGAAGAGATGGCTGCAAATATTGAACAGAACACAGCCAATGCTAAGGAGACTGAAAGCCTTTCAAGATCCGGTGCAAGCAGTTTAGAAGATAGCAGCGAGATGGTGAAGAGAACGCTGGATTCAATGAACACCATCACAGGAAAAATATCCATCATAGGTGAGATTGCACGCCAAACGAACCTATTGGCATTAAATGCAGCAGTAGAAGCCGCTAGGGCTGGGGAGCATGGGAAGGGATTCGCCGTGGTAGCAGCTGAAATAAGAAGATTAGCAGAGAGAAGTCAGGTAGCTGCAAAAGAGATTGATGAAGAATCACTATTGGGAATAGAAATCGCTCAAGCTTCCATGGATGTACTTTCCAATATTGTTCCGGAAATACAAAAAGCATCTGAACTTGTCATGCAGATTTCTACAGCTAGTGTTGAGCAAAATAGTGGTGCAGATCAAATTAATAACGCAATCCAAAATCTTAACAATGTAGTGCAGCAAAATGCAGCTGTAGCTGAGGAAATGGCTGCTAACTCTGAAGAACTGAATAATCAGGCCAATGTGTTAAGTGATGCGATTTCTTTCTTCACCATTGATTCTGAAAATGCTTTTACTCAGACAACGAGTGTACCCGAAGTAGAAACAAGTTCTACAGCTGAAGAATATGAAGAAAAACCGGAACCCACCTCTGGTGATGGGATAAACATAGACCTGGGTGATGGTTCCGATGTGAAGGATTCTGAATTTGAGAAGTTTTGATAGAGCAATCAATTCCAAATATTGTAGATAGTCCGCAAAGAATGAGTCAGGAGGAATTCAGACAAATCAGTGAATTCATCACAACTCATTATGGAATAAAGCTTCCCGATTTCAAAAAAACGATGGTTGAAGGGAGACTTCAAAAGCGATTGCGGAAAACGGCCATCAAATCTTTTTCAGAATATATTGATTTCGTTTTTAGCAAAAAGGGAACTGAAGAGATGCTCGAAATGATAGATGCCATCTCAACCAACAAAACAGATTTTTTTAGAGAGTCAACCCATTTTGATTTCTTGACCAACACACTTCTGCCACAATTCGCTGAGGAAAATGTGAGAGAAAAACTAAAGATATGGAGTGCAGCCGCTTCCAGTGGTGAGGAAATTTATACCATCGCCATGGTGATGGAAGAATACAATGCTGATGTAAGTAAATCGAGTATTAATTATTCAATACTAGGAACGGACATTTCGATTGAAAAATTGAAAACTGCGATAGCAGCAATTTATCCGGAAGATCGAATTAAAGACATCCCAATCTTCATTCGTGATAAATACCTCATGAAAAGTAAAGACGCCACAAAAAAGGTGGTGAGATTCATTCCGTCAATTAGATCCAAGGTTCAGTTTAAGCGGCTGAATTTGATGGAGAACAATTATTCAGTTGATGGAGATTATGATATTGTTTTTTGCAGAAACGTATTGATCTATTTCGACAAAGAATTGCAAGAACGAGTCATTAACAGGTTGTGTGAAAAGTTAAAAACTGGTGGGTATTTTTTCCTTGGGCATTCCGAATCAATCATTGGAAAAAAGGTGCCCTTGCGACAAGTGGAACCCACCGTTTACCAAAAAATATAATCACCAAATGGAAGAAGATATAAAACAGAAGATTAAGGACCTTGAGGAACGCAATGCAAAGCTCGAGAGGAGGATTGAAGTTGTCAATGCGAAACTTCTCAAGTCTGAGGAATTAAAAAGCGATTTTTTATCCAACATAAAAAATGAGATTAACAACCCAATGACCTCCATTCTGGGATTAGTGAATCAAATCGCTGCATCACCTGATGATATTCAACGGACAGCCACCAATGCCAACCTTGTGTATACTGAGATGTATGCCTTAAACTTTCAGATCAGAAACATATTCAATGCGGCAGAAATTGAAGCCGGCCAGTCATTTCCAGTGATTTCGCACATTAATATTCAGGCACTAATAGAAGAGCTTGTTCATTCGTTCCGACACCTGGCAACAAAGAAGAACATCGAATTTGATTTACAGTTGGAAGCTGATGAGTCCTTTTGCTCAGATCACGAGAAAATTGAAGTGGTTGTTGCGAACCTAATTTCCAATGCGATCAAGTTCAGTCATGAAGATTCGAAAATTGTTATTAGAACTCATAATGATGATGAAGCTAAGCTTCACATTCATGTCCAGGATTTCGGAGTGGGTATTGAGACGAAAAACCTTGGTCAGATCTATGACAGGTTCAGGCAGTTGGATACTGGAACAAGAAAAGAGTTTGGAGGCCATGGGTTAGGATTGTCAATTGTGCATTCGTTGGTTTCAATTCTGGAAGGAACACTTGACATGAAAAGTGAATACAACCAAGGAACTCACTTTGAAATTGAATTACCACCAAGAGAAGTTACTGATGTGGAGTTGCAGGAAGATGAAATTTTGTTTACAAACGATAACGAAGAAGGAGAAGTATTTTGATAGAGACTGACGTGCAGATAGGAAAATACTACCTCTACCCGTCAAACATATTCGTGAGTGTAGAACCATGTTTGATTACTACGGTATTGGGCTCTTGC
>JANQST010000565.1 GCA_028279155.1 Cyclobacteriaceae bacterium | reverse complement strand
TGATTTTTCGCTTTTCCAGCTCTTCAAGAAGCCAATTTTCAGAAAGCGAATCTTCCAATCGGGCAATTACAATATTTGTATCGACAGGCATTATTTCCTTTATGAAAGAGCGTTCTTGTAATGTTTCGCCTATGGATCGAGCCAACTTGTGGTCATCTTTCAATCTATCAACGTGATGATCCAGTGCATAAATACAAGCTGCAGCTAAATAGCCTGACTGTCGCATCGCTCCGCCTAATGCCTTTCGCACTCGTCTCGCCTCTTTGATTTTTTCTTTGCTTCCAAGTATCACAGAGCCAACCGGAGCGCCAAGACCTTTTGAGAAACAAATAGAGATGGTATCGAACAGTTCACCATACTTCGAAGGCTCATGACCTGTTTCTACTAACGCATTAAATAGTCGTGCCCCATCGAGGTGTAGTTTCAATCCATTTTTATCGCACGCTGCTCTAATCGATTTAATTTCATCGATGTTATAAATGCTCCCTCCACCCTTATTCATGGTGTTTTCCAACACAACCAATGTAGTTTTTGGATAATGAACATCATCAGGATTGATACATTCCTCTACCTGACCTGCAGTTAATCTTCCTCTATCTCCCTCAAGTAGCTTTGGTGAAAGCATTGAGTTAGACATCATACCACCTCCTTCGTAGAGATACACGTGTGAATGCTTGTGACAGACTACCTCGTCTTGTGGCTGAGTCAACACGCGCATAGCGATCTGATTTGTCATCGTACCGGAAGGGCAATAAAGTGCATCTTCCATCCCAAACAACGATGAAATTTTCTCCTGAAGATCATTAACTGTTGGGTCATCACCAAAGACATCATCGCCAACCTCTGCAGACATCATGGCTTCCAACATTCCATCGGTCGGTTTGGTCACCGTATCACTTCTTAAATCAATCATATGAATCGTAAGTTAAGATCCAGTCGGAATGTTTCCATCTTTCCCAGGACACACTTGCCAGATCTGTCTTCGGATCTACCAATGGTTGGGGGGTATGACCATTGAGTGAAAGTTTTGATTCAACAAAGACTGCCACATCTATTCCTTGCTTTTGGTACTCCTTTTTTAGGTATTGAGCAAATTGCCACATCATATCAGGTTCTCCTGCAATCGATCCTTTTTGTTTTCGTGTCAGATATTTATTGAGATTAACCCGTATTTTTTCTTGAGTTTCCTTATTTATAACATCCATTCTTACATACCCCGATTTGGCACGTAGCATCATTTGCCATGCCATTCGATGACCCTCTTCTGACCAATGAACATCTCCTTTGTACAAATGATGACGGATTGGTAGTATCAATTGAATGATAAAATACACTGCCATGACATATACGAATTTCTTGCTGATTTTTCCTTCTTTCCTTTCTACTACATTCTGGTCTTTGAACAAACGCTTCCTCACAAACTCAGGTGGAAAGAAAAACACCGTGAATGCAATCATTAAGTATGGAAATATCCCAATATGAAAAACTGCAGAGTTGAACAAATTAAAGATCAGAGAAAGGCAGAATCCTAACTTCCGTGTTTTCCTATTTAAAAGCAAAAAAACGATGGCCCCATCGTAAACGATCCCGCCCCAGGCAATGATCTGCTGAAACCATTCTTTGTCAAGCAAAGGTCCGATTAACCAGAAATGAGATTTTGACTGAAACCAAATGCCAATTGGACGAGCGGTTATCCAATCCATGTGCATTTTGTTTAGGCTTGCAAAAACATAGACAATGCCGATTTGAAGAATAAAGAACCAGATATATGCATTGTGACATGTTTTTGACTCCTGCGTAAAGCCAAAACGAACATCCAACGACCTGCCTTTATTTGCTGGCATGAATATCATGATACCACTAAGCAGTACCAGAAGATAATAGTGGTTGTTGTATTCAGACTTCTGCATCAAGTAGGCACCTGTCCAAAGAATGAAGAAGAGGATCGTAGATACCCTGTAAAAAAGTCCTACCATAATCAGCAGCCCGCAAACACCCATGACAATGAAGTAGTAATACATACCATCTCCAGGTAGTGGCTGCAACCACTCAAATCCAATGAATGAGAAGGTGAACTTCGGTTGAACCATTGTACGATTCACCCATCCGGTGAATATGGCTCCAATTGTTTCGGCTGCAATTAAAAAGCCATAGCAGAATCGAAAAAACACCAGCGAACTATTGTCTATCTGTGTTCCTAGAAATCCTCTGGCTTTTTCTATCATGCTTAAGTTAAGATGGCGAATAAAAAAAGGAGCTTAAAAAAGCTCCTTTCAAACCTATGTAAATATGAAGAGGATTTATTATTTACAAAAGAGTTTACGCACTTAAGGATACTTGGTTTTCACTATTAACTTTCTTTAACGATAAGACATCATTGCTCATCGAAAGTTTAATCATAGACTTTCAAAAAGCTTGCCAAACATCCTAATTGACGTTCCTAATCTGCTTCAATCGGTTTTAGCAAATGAATGTGTAAAACAATCGCAATGAAATTGGTTGTTTTTTGGGGGTTTCACTAAAAAAAAGATACATGCCAGTAGTACGGGGTAATTAATCCCTGACTGTCAAATAAATGTGGGCGGAAAAATCTCTTTAATGAAAGTTTCATTATTTACATTTTTATTAGCTGTTATTCTTTTTTCATCATGTGATGAACAAAACGGTCCTGAAATTCAGGGGTCAGACAATATTATTTCTGAAGCTAGGGAAGTGGATGCTTTTGAAAGCATCCAAATATCAAGTGTGATCAATGCCACCATCACAAAGGGTATTCAAGATCTTTCGATTAGCGCCAATGACAACATTATAGCTCTCGTTCAAACAGAAGTTAGAGACAATATTCTTTATGTTGATTTAGAAGATGGTAACTATGGAGAAATTTCCGTTACTGCGAACATCGTTCTTCCCGAACTAATTGAATTGACCACTATAGGTGTAAACACTGTACATGTGGATCAGTTTGAAAACCTGGATCAATTGGAGTTAAACATCGAAGGGGTTGGGAATATTCAAATGAGCGGATCGGCAAACGAGGTTATTATAGACAGCAGTGGGGCCAGCAATTTGGAGGCATTCAACTTTACTGTGACGAACTGTGAAATTAACCTCACAGGTGTCGGCAATGTACAAATTACCGTCACAGAAGAATTGTCCGGTGCATTATCAGGCGTTGGCAACATTCTGTACAAAGGATCACCTGAAGTGATCGATGTTGATGTTACCGGTGTCGGGAACGTTGTAAACTCCAATTAATCGAATTTTATTTCACTTTTTTTAGTTAGTTAAGAATTACCATTGATTCTGTGGTGAATTAAATACTTTTGCCAAAAATCTAACGAATGAGTGTTCTTGTAAATAAAGATTCCAAAATAATAGTACAGGGGTTTACCGGTTCGGAAGGAACGTTCCACGCTGGTCAAATGATCGAGTACGGATCTAATGTTGTTGGAGGTGTAACACCAGGAAAGGGTGGTCAGACACATTTAGAAAAACCTGTCTTTAATACGGTCCAAGA
>JANQST010000403.1 GCA_028279155.1 Cyclobacteriaceae bacterium | reverse complement strand
TCTCCAAAGAGCACTGGCTTTCCAAAACAGACGATGAGATCAATTCGAGAATGTACTGGGTGGTCAGGAGCCATCATCTGGAATACAAAAGACAAGTTTTTTTAGGTGAACAACTTCAGATCAAAACTTTTGTGACAGGTTATAAAGGGCCGTTCTCGGAGCGAGTGGTTGAAATTTATTGTGATGATAAACTCGCCGCAAAAGCTAAGTCAAATTGGTGTCTATTGGATCGGGAAAGCCATAGACCAATGACGGTCTCTGAAGAGTTGCAAAGTCTTTTTTAAAGTGCAAAACCAAGTTCTTCTCTAAACAATTTAAAATGGACCACATTCACCATTTGTGCTCCAACTGTCATATTCTCCATCACAATACCACAAGTAGACAGTGCAATACGATTCTCCATCCCAATGGTGAAAAGCCTCAGCAGAATTCTCTTCCCATGGCCAACACCAAGCTCTATCGAGCTTACTTTTCAATTCTAGCTCATCTAATTCTCGATTGTCCGGATAAGTAACCTTCTTTCCGTATTGCTCTGCCAAGTTATCAATTACCGGTTTAAACATGCCGAACGTTAAGCCCTTGTTCATGTTTGCTTCCATTTTGCTCATTACCAAGTTGATAAACTCAGTATTACTTATTTCCGATTCTTGAATTTGATCTTCTGAGCAGGAGAAGCTGAGCAGGAGAATTGAAATAACTAGTGTTAGTTCCTTAAGGTACTTCATATCAATATTATTTTGGTGAACACTTAAATATAATACAACTGATCAAATTAGGTGGGAAAGAAGTATATTGAAAGTGGAAGCAGTTAGTATTACCTGACATGTCCCCCGAACTTATCATATCAATCTCAACTGTTATCATCTCCATTGTTTCGGTGTTTGTAGCAGCATGTGCGTTGTTTGTGTCTTTATGGAGTGCTCATCAAACCAGAAAACACAACAAGCTCTCCGTGAAACCTCAACTTGAATTAGTAAAAGAGCTTAGAGCTACTCCTCCATATTACGCCATTCTAAATTCAGGGCTAGGACCAGCCATAGTGCGATCAATAACATTCATGATAAAGGGTCATAAATTCGACGGAACAAGTTTGAAAGGATGGCAACAATTCAATAAACAGCACTCTAAAAGTTTTAAATACGCAGTTGGATATTTAGGGAAAGGCGCCATAATGCCTGCGGGTAGTACAGAAGAGATAATTGCGCTACAGAAAGGATCATCGAAGTTCACTTCCCAATTTCTCAATTTTTTTACTGGGAGTTCAATACGTATTGAATATGAGTCAATATACGGAGAACGATTTGTCAACAAACGCAAGTTGTAACTAATGCGTAATCTTAATGTTGACTAAACACATTTCCCATGACCCCACAAGACACAACCCTCATTGTAGGCATGATCAATAAGATCGCCCAGGACAACTCATTCAACAAGGCTTTGAATATGGTACTGCTAAATGAGCTTTCGCAATTGACTAATTCAGATTTTCTCTGGACTGGTCCGGAAGGCCAAGGAGATTCAGACTGAGAACATGATTTTGACCAATGAAGACTTTAAGGATTTGGTAGATAAGATTTATGGAGAGGGTAGGCCGAGTTACATTGAGGATTGGTTGGGAAGTTAGTAGAAGATGAGATAAATCAGTAAAGAAAGTAGCGAAGCCAATCCAAACAACATTGGAATAGCTATATCGATAAAGCGTTCTTGCTCACTGGCATTTGTTAATTCTTTATCACTAGTCAGAAAGCTTTCAACATTCTTCATCCTTGAAATTGAATCGGTAATTTTCAAAAGTAATTCTGAAGCTTCTCTCTTGTTAGGTTCATCTTTGAGCTTTGAAATTACCCTGTGATATTGATCGTGAATTCCCACCCGGACGTATTCATCCACCCTTCTCTCTAAAAAATTATTCACTGTTGGCACCGGTAAGTTCTCGTTTTCTAAAATCTTATTGAGTTTATCAATGAGTTCCTCAAGCTGACCATGTAATCCTCTACCAAGCCCTATAATATAATCTTTGTTTAGAATATTGTTTTCCTCGGCCACAACGTTAGCTTGCTTCTTTCTTGCGACAGTTATATCGTGGACTCGAGTTCGAACAAAAAAAGCATAGGATTGATAAACTAATACAGCCAACAAAAACCAATAAATTCCCCTTGAACCCTCAAGGTTAAAAACAATAACTCCAAAATTTACTTGTTCTACGGGCAACCCAGTAACCACCATAAGTACAGCTATGCTAGAGGTGATCATGAGCGCCCGTTTGGCTTTTCTAAAATCGGAGTCGTCGGAGAAGATCATGCGTTTGTGAGCTGGTTTCTTTTTTCATCAACGTTAAAAGAAATTAAAGACGCAAGCCAGAATTGACCAAACAAAGAAAAAATTCCAATAGTCCTTGAAAGGAAGGTATCACTAAAACTGTATAATGTAGTGGTGATTGAAATCAATGGTAGGTAATACAGAAGAAATGCTGTCACGAACTGACTCCTAGCACTATGATAAAATGGCACGAAGGCTACTGTAGAAGCTGATTTACCTTCAAAGGAAGGCAGATTTTCTAGATGGATAAGAAAGTAAAGAGATAAACCAAAAATAAAAACCGGAAGCAGAATTCCGATGTATGATTTGATAATTGAAATACCAGAAATAGAAATGGCATCATTGCTTTTCTTATCTTGTTGATTGAGGTATGTTAATGCCTCATTCGGCGATAGGTGTCCAATTTCTCCATAAATTTCATAAAGTCCCCCAACCTCCGGACCAAAGACTCTGAGGCTAAAGTTATTGCAACCATCAAAATCTCTAAACTGGACCGCATTCAATCTGAACACTGATAATTCAATATTGCCGTGTGTAGTCCCTACTCCAAGATAATGACCAATACCAAGATCACCACTACATGGTATCTTAACATGCACTAAGACTTGATTAAGGTCGGAAATGGGAAGACCAGAACCTTTGATTTGGTTCAGTTCCTCGGAATTATAGAATACGTATACTTTTGGTGGTTTATTTCTATTTATATCAAATACTGGCAGGAATTTTCCAACTAACCCAGCGATTCTGAATTTACTTAATGGGTCTTGGGTTCGTAACAAATCATTTGTTTTTTCAAGTATTGAATCCAGTTGATCAATTTCATGAGTATAAGTCTTTCTGGGGAGAGCAAAGGCAATCGCAGCAATACACACTATAGTCAGCGCGAGATAAGTTTGTCTAAGTACGGCTAGTTTCTCGGTCATGGGCTATTAATTCAACAGATTGCGACCAGCTTCCAAGGCTTTTTCTATTTCAGGTTTGAGCCACCCAAGTCCGAATGAAACCAACTTACCAATCAGAATTTCAAGTATACTTTTTTTGGGAACTTTTCCTACCAGTTGCTTTAGATCCTCAATTTCTTCGTAAAGTATTTCATCACCCAGTTCTAGCTTTTGGAGTGTCAAAGAAAAATCGGTAATAGCTTGGATCGTATCATTAGAATCCTCTAGTAAAGACGGATTCAATAAGACTTCTTCCACATGTTCGGTACCGTAACCAGTTAGGCTGATATAGTCTCCACTTTGAGATGCTGACAATTCAATAAGTCCTTCATCATCGAGAGTCCTGGCAATTTGATGGCCTTCATCAACACTTACTTCAACACCTTTTTGTTTAAGAAGTTCGACCACCCCAATTCGTCTAAGATCAGGACCCTCTTCGTATCTAGCCAGCAGCACGAGTTCTTTTTTTCTTCTAAAGGGAATTGGTTTGTTAGACATGAGAGTAAGTAAGTTCTACCTTAAAATGTACAAAACTTGTTTCATCCCATATTCATTTAGCAACTGATAACCTTGCGTTAAGAGTATAATTAAGCTGAAAGGCGAAATGAAAATACCTTGAAATAGGTAGGAAATTACCCAAAATCAGGTATAGCGGTGCTAGGGTAGAATCTATCCTCCCTGCGGCGAACTAATAACAAAGTCAACCAGGTAGGCGAGGCATACGAGTCCGAGGGTGTATTGGAGAAAGATGTATGCGACCCAGACAGGTCGGTTAAAATCAATGTTGTCGATAGACATTTTTAAACCAAAGAAGACTATTGCGGTGTGGTAGAACACAAGGAGATAGCCTTTGAAGAATTCCTTGATTCTAGTCTTTGTTGTTATTGCACCTTGTTGAAAAGATTCTTCTTCGAACCTTTCAAAGGAGCTATTTATTGCTCGGATTGAGTAAACATCGCGTGATGTTGAGCATACCGTCACATTTAACAGGAAGAAGATACCTAGAAATATAGCTGTCCACATCGGCACCCTCTGCTTTTCGTAACCATATCCCCACCATTGTTCATCAAGGAAGTTTAGAACAGAACCCCAGAATTTGGAACGCCCAGGATCTTTGAGATATAAGAATCGTTTGTAGTCTTTGTCTAGTTGCTCAGTTGTATACCCTCTGTTCTGTAGGTTTTTTAGGAGTTGTGTATAGACATTTCGGAAATTATTAAACTCGATGGAGGTCAGTGTGGATCGATCACCGTCGTAAAGTGTGTAATTGGAGTAATCCAGATCAAATTTTTCAATCTGAGATCCACTTAAATCAATTACGGTCTTCTTTAATCTGGCGGAGTCTGGTCCCAATATCCAAGGCAGATTAAGATTTATCTCCTTACTTGTTGTTACACCTATGAAGCGAATTGTGTCGGATCTGCCACGTAGGTTGACGAAGGAGTGAAAATCTACGTCTTCGAATGTAAGAGACACAAAATTGTGAAAAGAGAAGGTTTCGAATAGACCGTAGAAGTCCGTATTGATAAAACGCGCACTACGTGCTCCAGTGATTGTGGTCGATCCAATGACAGCACATCTCCTAAGTTTAAAACTCACAAGCGGTGATTCGGAGGAGAATATGAATAGAGCTTTCAAGTAGACAGAATTATTGGACACCAGCTCATCAACATTAAAAATTGCCCCTTCTTCGAACAAGCAGTTATTTATTACTACTTCTTTTCCTCCGAAAGGGACTCGGTAATGGTATCTGCCTTTATAAAAGCTAAGAACGGCCGCTTGGCTCTCAGATGAATCATATTCGTAGAAGTCCATCAGAGTAGAATCTTTCAGTTCCTCAAGATTCAGTCTGTCAAGAATAACCCTGTTTGTATCTAACGGATTAATTTGTGAATAGCAAAAGTTGTATAAGAGGATAAATAAAAGGCAATGAAAAAACCTCATCAATACCCCCTTGTCGGCTTATATCCTTTAGGCCTGTACACTTCCTTGACCAAAGTACCAAACTTTTCAAAATCTCCTTCTTGATTCCTGGAATAAAGTTCAACGAATTCCTTTCCTGGCTTGGTGGGAACAAATAAATCTCTAATGTCGACATTAAGAAGATCAGCGATTTCCTTCAATGTCTCATATCGGGGTTGCCTTTTCTCGTTGATTATGAGGCTTAAAGAGTTTTCGGTTACACCCAGT
>JANQST010000564.1 GCA_028279155.1 Cyclobacteriaceae bacterium | reverse complement strand
TCGTCGCTTATTGTCTTCTTCTTCCGGCCCGAAATAGATGACCCTGAAATTTCCTAATGTTCCTGAGCCACCACCAACTGGGACATCCACATCACCTCGTCGGACTCGGTACACATCACCCCAAGCGAGTTTGTAATCACCATATTTTCGCTGCAAGGTATCAATTGCCATTGAAAGCGCTTTCATGGCACTATCAGGTTTGTTTACGCCCATGGGAGTACTCATGGGTTTATCCCATTCCCAGGAATCTCTATAGATGCTATCCGCACCTACTAACGAACGATAATACCAAAACCATTCATTGAAGAGCACACTTCCTTGACTCTCGGCCGAAGAGGTATTGTCCCAAGCTTTTAAATAGGAAGCAGTTTCTTCAAATTCTGATGATCCCTTTTCCATCAGCTGAATCAAATCTTCTTTTAGACGATCAGCGGCTAGCATTTTCATGCTGTACTTCATATCAACAATCTCTTCGAGACTAAATTTCTTTTCGTTGTTGATTAAACCCAGACTATGTTGAGAGCGCAATCTCAATCTTGGTTCCGGGTAGTTATTGGGCTGTCCATCTTGAGGAATTGGCTGTTGTAAATTGGTCAGGTAGAACGGGTCGTTGGAGTTTTGGAGATAGCCACCTTTCGGATTATGCAATTGTGGGATACGATCAAACTCCTGGAAACGAGACCAGATCTCGTCACTGCTAGTGACCACATGAGCAATGGTGTCTCCTTTGAAATCATGTGGCAGGTTTGGTGTGGAAGCGTTCCATATGTAGAAGATATTGCCTCTGTCATCAGCATAGGTGTAGTTGCTTGAACTTATGTTTCGTTTTCGCATCGCAGCCTTCCATTCTTCAAGCGTATTTGCCTTCATCATGGCAACTAGCTGTTCACCGCGTTGAAAATTGTTCCAGTCAGCAGTTTTAACTACATAGATTAGCCCGTTGGAACGATCTATGACAGGACCAAATGGAGTGTAGAGCCACTCTTTGTTTACGAGTCCTGTTCCTTCACCATTCTTGAATTCTACCTGTACGTTCTTCCTGTTGACGGCAAAGGAGCCTCCATCGAGTAGGTAATGATCGGGTTTATTCGGGTCTACTTTTAGCGCATAAACTTCTTCCAGGTCCGGGTTGTTGTTAGTGGTTGACCAACCCAAATGGTCATTGAAGCCACAGATGATAGCGAACATCCCACCAATTCTGAAGTCGCCATAGAAATTGATTTTTCCCGGAACGGTGATATGTGCTTCATAGTAGCCAGCTTCCCAGGATAAGTGCGGATTTCGCATGAGAATTGCATTGCCAGATTTCGTTCTTTCAGGAGCAAACGCCCAGACGTTGGAACCAGCGTCATCATTTTGCATGGCCAGTCGCTTTTCTTCTTCAAGCTTTCGTAGAAAATCACGAGCTGAGAAGGAAGATGGTCGACTTCCCCTATTAGATGTAGCTGCCACATCAATGGCAGTGAATTTTTGGTAATACCAATGAGGAAACTTTTCCGGATATTTTTCAAGGTAATAGTTAACGCCTTGTGCAAAGCCTTCAAGAATGTCTTTCGTGTCCTGATCAAGCTGGTGATAGGTATTTCGCGTGTGCTCGAGCACTAGCTTTGAATAAAGGTCACGATCTACATTATCGATTCCCATGTATTTGGCAAGGATGCCTTTAGATCGCAAGAGTGGCAAGATGACTTTTTCACCTCGATCTTCAATTTCTGCATAGGCCAGACCGAATGCTACTGATTTTAAGTCTTCTGCCAGAATGTGAGGGACCCCGTAAGCAGTGCGCCTGATTGTTACTTTTTCGGAAAGATTTTGAGCAGATAGTTGAGTGAACAGGAGTAAGAGAGCAACGATAAGTTGAAGTGCTTTCATGAGTAGTTGACTTGTTTAGTTCTAAGGTAACTAATTCGTGACTGAGAATTAAGTGGATTTGTACGATTGGCAAGTCTGTCAATTACACAGTTGATGATCATTTTCGGAAGTCTTTTCTACTATCTAACAAACTTGACTAAGATTCGTATGACAGAGCAAGCTGCATGATGGATAGCTACAAGTCATACCAACTCAATAATTTATCTCAATTTATTAACTGCATTTGGAAAGAGGTTTTCTTTAATGATACCTCCAATAGGGGAGTACGACACCTTATCGTACCTGATAATTCAGTGGAGATGCTTTTCACTCAAAATCCTTTTTATAGAACATCAGAAAAGGGTGAATCAGCCGTACTTAGGAGCCATCTGAGTGGTTTGAAAACCAAGCCGCAATATATTCAAACTGATAGTAGCCCCCTTCTCTCCATCAGGTTTCGTCCATGCTGTTTACATCACTTCACATCTGTGCCTATACGGTATACAATTAACGAGTCAATTTCTTTGCAGGAAATTTTTGGAAAAAAGATCGCAGAAATTGAAGAAGAGCTCTATGAGTCTTGCAGTGTTGAAAAGCAGTTAGAAATATGTGAGAATTTTTTAATGAAACAGCTGTCAACTCATTATAACCCAGACCCGGTATTTGATCAAATAGTGGCTTCAATGCATTGTTCATCAGTGAAGCTATCCGAGTTGTCCAAAACCTATGGAATTTCTATTAGAGGTATCGAACGAAAATTCGAGTCCAAGCTTGGATTATCACCTGCAAAATATCAGAAAATCATTCGTTTTGTTAAAGCTTCCAATTTAAAATCCTGGCAATTTTCTAAGAACTTAACCAACGTTGCATATAGCAACAATTATTACGATCAGAATCACTTTATAAAAGATGTGAGACAATTTACTGGTCTAAAGCCAAGTGTTTTTTTTGCTATGGATAGGGGAATTCAAACTCCAATTTTCTCAGAATAACCTTGTCGTGTTTTTACTATTTCCAAAAAATCTAATTTGATTGTTTTGGCACCAATTCTCTTCAATGAGATTATAGTTGGTCAAATATTCAAATAGGTGTCATGAAAAAGGTCTGTTCAATCTTAACCCTGTTGATTTCTTCCCTGACTTGTATGAGTCAGCAACTTACGTTTGAAAAAGTAAAGGATTCTATTCGTTCAATAATGGATCACGAGGAGGTTCCTGGAATTTCACTAGCTATCATAAGCAAACAAAACAATCTTAACTGGAGTGGAGGGCTTGGAGTGGCGGATATTGCTCAGGGTAAACCAATGTCCGATCATACAACAATGTTTGTAGCATCATTGAGTAAAAATATTCTTGCTTTAGGAATGATGATTTTAACGGAAAGGGGACAACTTGATCTCAAACAACCAATTGTAGAACTCATTCCGGAGATCAACTTTAAGAATCAATGGTCAACAACTCATCCAATAACCGTTGAAATGGTCCTTGAACACACTACTGGATTTGATGATATGAGATACAATAATTTCATTGGTGAGGATGACCTTATCTTACCTCTCGAAGAATTGCTAAATCGTTATCCCGAAGGATTGGAAAGTAGATGGAAACCGGGCACAATGTTCTCGTATTCCAATTTGAATTACACAGTTGCTGGGAACATAATTGAAAAAGTATCCGGTAAACCATTTGAAGAGTTCATTGATGATGAGATTATTCAACCACTGGAAATGAACGACACTCGACTTTCAGGTTTTACCGAAAAGTTCCCTGGTTTAGCAATTCCTTACAGCTACGATTATTCAGAACAAAAAATCGTTCCCTTTTTTTCTGATGGTAGTGTAGGTAAAAACTTTATGCAACGACCTGCCTCTTTCCTTACAACCTCGTCCTCGGACATGCTAAAGATTTTGGAAATGTATCTTTCGAATGGTGATTCTTTGGTTAGTACCGAGTCAATCACAAGAATGGAAAATGGCGAGACTGGGTACCATTCAATTCTGAATTTGCCAGGTCGCTACGGCCTAGGAAACAAGCCAGGATTGCGAGAAGTAAGATTGTTTGGGCATTCAGGGCAAGCATGGAACAATGCGTTTCTAATGTACAATAGGGAAGAACAGATAGGATATTACCTGGCTACCAACTGTGACTATCCAATTCCTGGGATTAGGCGTTTGCTCAACCAATTTTTACTTCAACACAAGGAAGTACCTGGTTCAAAAGAATCCAGCGTCAGCTATGATATTGTGAAGCCTTTTGAAGGGTTCTATGAGGTCGTTAATTCCAGAAATCAGCTAATGCTATTTTTTGAAAAATTTCGATTTGCTGGCTATTTAAAAGTGACCAATGATGGTATTCATTTTGATGGGGGACTCAAACAAAGAAATTATGAAGTTTTGGACGGAAGCAGTAGTGAAAAAATAGTTATGGAGAGAACCGATCCGGGATTTGAAAAGAGGAAGGGTAAAGCCTCCCTTGGGATTATTAAAGATGAAAACAACGAGCCTCTAATTGTGTGGGATGCTGGCAATAGTATGTATTACTTCAGACCTCAGAGTTCCTTCGTGCATTACTTCAAAAAAATTGGACTTTTCGGAAGCATTATTATCCTTATGCTTGGAACTATCTTAGTTCTTATTCGATCTATCATAAAAATTTTTAAGAGAAATTTCAGCTTTAGTTTGTATGATGCCGTGTTCATGTCAGGAGTCATGTGCCTGGCTGTAATAATTTATATATTTATTCCCACTGGACCGTTTGATCAAATCTCAAAAGGTCAATTCAATTTAAAGACGGCAACATTTTTTGTTACAAGCGGCCTATATCCACTACTTACCTTAAGTATTTTGATCCTGGTCTTGAGAAATCGTTCAATGGCCAAGAGAATCCAATTCATCTTTCAGATGATTTCTTTGTGTGCCATGATATTCATTACTGGATTCCTGATATCAAACAACCTTGTTGGGTTTAGGTACTGGTTGTATTAATGAATTGAAATGGGTTTCTAAGTTACTCTTTGATTTCAATTGTAACTAAGTCATAGCACGACATAAAATATGATATTCAATCACAACTCATACTCAAGCTCATAGTTATGAACGCCTTCAGTCTGAATGATAGTTAACGAACCCAAAATGCTTGCGAGTTCTCCACTTCCTGATCCTTTTAGGATTTCGATTTCCATCGATTGTGTTTCGCTATCCATGTAGCCTTTATGCATAAGGGTGAATGCGCCACTTTTTCCATCCAGTGTACCAGAAACTTCCTCAATCGCGTAGTAGGCTGCAGGACCATTTTCAATTCGTTTGCTAATCATTTGCCCAACCGCGGTGCCTTTCAAATCTCCTTCATATGTTTTATTCAGGATAAACCTACCAACTGGTGCGTCATCATCCTGTTGGGGAGTCATGTTGATCTCAAATGTTCCTTTTGCGTTCATGCTATTGTTTTGTTTGTAAATTAAGTCATTCTGTTCAGGCGCTTGTGTATGTCAGTATACGAGGCTACTATCAATGCTTCTATGGCGTTATCGTTGAATTTTGAATGTGGTCTCAATTTGATATGACGTCCGTGTTTTCCTGTTCCCTCTAGCAATCCTTCACGATCTGGAAGATCAGCACCATAGAAAAATCCAACATTTACGTGAGAAGTAAAGATATTG